>JAGQPC010000685.1 GCA_020426925.1 Planctomycetales bacterium
TGTGCTGGCTGCGCTCGTTCTGACACTGCACCACAATCCCGGTCGGTTCGTGTGTCAATCGAATCGCGCTATCGGTCTTGTTGACGTGCTGTCCGCCAGCTCCACTCGCGCGGTAACGATCTTCGCGCACATCGGATTCGTCGATTTCAATTTCCAGGCTGTCCGAGATCTCCGGCGAGACATCCACAGCCGCGAAACTGGTTTGCCGTTTACCCTCAGAGTTAAACGGACTAATCCGAACTAGTCGATGAACGCCAGTTTCGCCTTTCAAATAGCCATAGGCCATAGGACCGCGGATCGCGATGGACGCGCTATTGATTCCGGCCTCGTCGTTGTCGCTGCGGTCCAGCAGCTCGACCGAAAAATCGCTCTTCTGTGCCCACTGAGTGTACATTCGCAGTAACATCTCGGCCCAATCATTTGCGTCCGTACCACCGTCACGAGCGTTGATTGTCATGATTGCGCCGGAAGCATCATGAGGACCGCTGAGAAGCGTCTTGAGCTCCAACTGCTCGACGATCTTTTCCAAACGCTCAACTTCGGACTGTACTTCATCTGCAAACGAAGCGTCCTCTTCAGCCATCTCGACCATAGCTGCTAGATCATCTGCCGCCGCGATTGCATCGGTCATCGGCGCAAGAACTGACTTCAAGCCCTTTAGTTCTGCAACGCGTTGTTGCGCTTTCTCTTGGTTGTCCCAGAAACCAGGAGCAGCCATTTCTGCTTCGATTGCGGCCACTTCTTTTTGACGAGCATCGTAGTCAAAGACTGTCTCGCAGAAGCATAATTTGCTTGCTAACAGCGTCTGCTCGAACTTTGACTTCGCGATCCATCAGGACCTCCTGGCATTAAGTAAAGATGACTTGTCGGGCCGCAGCAGTGGCCTGACTCGCTCGTTCATGGATTTGCGCTGGCAAAGCCAGTGGCACACAAAGTGGTGCCGACTACTAATTCGCAGTGGCGCACAGACCGCGTGCCGCTAATCCCGTGAGAGTATACTCGCACAAGAATGTTCACCAAAGTAGTCGCAGCTTCGGTTTCCCGTCAGCATCAAAACGAACCTTGTTTTCCGATCCGATGCACAACGAATGTTCGTTGACTTCGAGCTCACGCAGTTGCTACACTACTCTCCAACTGGCTAGGCCAGATTCAATAAACGGGTGGATGTTGTTCGCAGAGGCAATATGAGGAATCGTGGAACAAGCGAAACGCAGTGATCGGCACCAGCTCGTGGACATTCGCTGGGATGAGTCATTCTTCTTTATCCTATCGACATTAATTTACGTAGCGTCTTCCATTTGTTGTTGCTCTTCAATGCGTTTACCGGGCGCTAGTCCGGTCTGTCATTTCATGAGGGTGTTTTGGCAGCGGGTTTTCCCAAACGTTTCCTCGCAATTCCCTTGTCTTTTCACAGAATCTGAATTGGAGAAAACAAATGATCTCGAAAGAGCTGCGCTCGCACCGTGCGCCACCAGATAGCTATCCGACGAGTCGCCGAAAAATTTGGTCGGCGGCCGGGACGCATCTGGGGACTCGAGTCGAAATTAGTTAGTGGTCGTCAATCCACAAGAAAACTCGCTGCCAATGGTGGCGAGTTTTTTTACTCCCCATTACCACTATTGCTGCATCGCGAACAAGATGATGTTCATTCCGATGCGAGCAGCGTCCTCTCGCGTATACCCTTTGCAATCCAGAGACGCCTGATTTTCCAAGGCGCAGCTCAGGTCAAACGGCGAAAAGACAACCACAGCGCGACCGTTTAATTCCAACGCCTCCAGGTTTGGCGTAACTTTTTCTAACCTCGCCG
>JAGQPC010000686.1 GCA_020426925.1 Planctomycetales bacterium
CGGTCGGCAACGAAACGCCCAGGAATTCAGCAATCTCCTTGAAGTTCAGCCCGCCAAAGAAACGCAGATGAACGACATCGTGCTTTCTTTCGTCCATTGTCTTTAGCTCCTCGAGTGATTCGTGGAGACTCAATATATCGATCTTTCCTTCCTGTTCGATGGAGTCCAATACTTCATCCAGCGGAACCGAATCTTGAGGTCTTTTCTTAGCTGATCGCTGCCGAGCATGATCGATTAGGAGCTGTCGCATTGCGTTGCTGACGGCAGCAAAGAAATAGGCGCGATTTCGATTCTTCTTCAACAGGTTCGCGTTGATCAGCTTTACAGCTACTTCGTTTACCAAATCAACCGTCTGCCAAGAATGCCCGGCTCGTTCATGTTTTAGCAGTCCGCGCGCTATTATCCGCAACTCAGATTCGACCCTTTCAAACAGCTGCGCCTCCGCGCGGGCATCAGATTGAGCGGCTCGCTCCAACAGTACAGAAATATCGGAATCATCGTCTTCTTTGGAATTCATATGGCAGATCGCGAAATGCAGAAACTGTTGCAGGTTAGGGGATGTTTCCCGGCGTTCGAGGCTATTGATAGAGTAATCGATTTGGAGCGTCTCGCCACAGCGCGAGCATCGTTTTACGCTATCCTTAGTGCACTGCAGTCCGCTGGATTCGCCTTTTTAAAAACCGACAATGTGTGGCCATTCGCAGATCGCATTGTCATATTGATAAGTCCGGAGGTTAAAATTGTCGCCCTACAATCCCTTTCGAGTGCCGAAGTTTCTAACGTGAGCGAGTCGACATGAATCCCGAGCAGTGGCGGCAACTCGAAGAAGCTTTTGACGAACTTCTGCAGCTCGATTCCGACCAACGGGTGGCGTACTTCGATCGACATTTCCCCAGGGACAGCAAATCGGAATTACGCTCCCGTCTGCAACGAATGTTGGATGCAGCTGAGGATGAAGGCGACGCGTTCGAACAGCCACAGGCACTTGCCGACTTTGCCGACGAAATCGTAGCAGGCCAATCGACCGATCAGCGTCTACAAGAAAATATGATCGCCAACGAGCCGAACCATTTGCAGCTGAATTGCCCGAATTGCTATCAGTCTGTGTCGATCGCATACGACGGCAATCTGGATTCAGTCAGTTGCGATTCGTGTGGAACCGCGTTTTGTCTAGTTCATGACAGCACTCGTACTGCGTCGGCACCAAAGCTAACGAGCTTAGACCAATTTGAACTGATCGAAAGGTTGGGCGTTGGCAGTTTCGGAGCTGTTTGGAAGGCCCGCGACACCGTTTTGAATCGAACGGTCGCCTTGAAAATTCCAAGGAAGCCCCATTTGTCTCAGGAGGAAAAAGACAAATTCTTGCGGGAAGCAAAAACACTCGCTCGACTGAAGCATCCAAACATCGTTCAAGTCTTTGAAGTCGGAAACGCAAAGAACTCTGTCTACATTACGAGTGACTTTGTGCGCGGAGTCACGTTGTCCGACTGGCTTACCGGCCAAAGAATGTCCCAGCACGAAGCTGCCGAGTTCTGTGAAAAAGTCGCTTTGGCACTTCATTACGCGCATGAGCAAGGCGTTATTCATCGCGATCTCAAGCCGGCAAACATAATGCTTGCGGAAAACAGAGAACCGCACATCATGGATTTCGGCCTAGCCAAACTGGAAAACCAAGATATTTCGATGACCGTTGACGGCCAGATCTTGGGCACGCCCGCCTATATGTCTCCGGAACAGGCTGCGGGAAGAGGCCACGAAGCGGATCGGCGATCAGACGTCTATTCACTGGGAGTCATTCTCTTCGAGCTGCTAACGATGGAACGTCCGTTTCGCGGCAATGCAAAGATGATGATTCATCAGGCAATCAACGAAGAGCCACCCCGGCCAACCAAGCTCAATTCGTCCATTTCAAAAGATTTGGAAGTCGTTTGCCTAAAGTGCCTTGAGAAGACCCCAGATGACCGCTATCCAACAGCGGAAGAACTTGCCTGCGAGTTTCGTCGGTTCTTAAACGGAGAACCGATAATCGCTCGGCCAATTGGACGACTGTCGCGTGGCGTACGTTGGACTCGTCGCAATCCGGTCTTGTCGGGGCTGATCGCATTGGTCGCTTTGCTTGCCATTGTTGGCTGTGGATTGCTTTACGTTCAACGAGCGACACTCATTACCGACGCGCTGCTCACATCCGATTTGAGCATGACTCGAAAGTATCTCGCCGACCTTGTTCCGTACCGACTCGTGGCGAACTCCCGACTTAGGGCAGTTGGCCCTGAGAGCCAAAGTCAATATCTGCGCGCATCGCTCGGACTACTGGCAAGCGATCCTTCGCGCGCAGAGCCAATAGTGCACCACATCCTCCAAGCCGCGCCAGCCGAGTTTTTCGTCGCCACCGCCGTACTCGCGGCAGAGGCTCCGGAGGTTGCCACACAAATCTGGCAATATGCTCAGGATGATTCGTTGTCCTCCGGCGTGCGCCTACGAGCCATCTGCGCAGCCGGAATCATCGACGCTTCGCACGCTTCAGAGACGCAACGAGACTGGAAACTCTTGTCGCAGATCGTCGATCAGATGAAGCAAAACGGAGAACTTTCGCACGCGGAATCGGCAATCCTGACGCAATGTGGAATGGAGCCGTGTGCATTGAATCCGTTTTTCTTTTGTGAAGCAGTGGCTGGTGCTGAATACTGGCAAATCAAGTCAACATTGCAGGCGATTAAGGCAAACCCCGCGCGACAATCAGTCCTCACAACGCTCGAGGATTGGCTGAATCGTGATGATGTTTCCGCTCAAAGAAAGGCCATCGCAATCGCGGCAACCTGCTACCTACGAGAAGATCTGTCCGAGCTGTCTGCTACCGTCGCCGCTCTGCCGGGTGACGTTCACGGGCATCTGGTTGGACTTTTTTCTTTCATGAGCGTAGATCCACAATTGCTGTTTCGATTGCTGGACACGACCAATGAACCGCGACTTCAGGCGACGGCTCTTCTTTCATTAGCGGAGTACGATCCAGAGCAATTGTCCGACGCGGACAAGCGGATTCAATACATACTCGATCGGTATCGATCTGACCCAAGTTGCGAGAGCCACGGGGCTGCCGAGTATGTTTTAAAGCAGTGGGGAAAAACCAACGAGATCGAACAAGTCAAAGACCAACTGGCGTCGCAAACTCCCCAGGAGAATCGGACTCGCGATTGGTTCGTAAACAGTCTGAACTTAACCTTCTCATGCTTGGACGCTGAGTCGTTTCTGCTCGGATCGCCAAGCACGGAGGCACATCGAATTCACCGTAAAGAACCGCTTCAGCGCCAGTGGAAAATCGATCGTAAATATGCAATCTCAACAACGGAGATTACTCGACGAGACTTTATTCGCTTTTATTCAGAGGCTGTCGGCAAGCCGGGCAGCTTTCGAGATGTTCGACCTCCAATGACGGTGAATTGGTACGACGCCGCGCACTTCTGCAATTGGCTCAGCGAAAGCGAAGGTCTTGAACTCTGTTACCGCCCCAATGCGAATGGAGCGTACGACGAAGGAATGGGGGTGGTGGACGATTATCTAAACAAGTCAGGCTATCGACTCCCCACCGAACCCGAGTGGGAATTCGCTTGCCGCGCAGGCAGTGCCGATACTTTTTTCCACGGAAATGAATCAGCGTTGCTCGATCGCTACGCATGGCATGACCGCGGCGAGGCGTCACCGGTTGCATTACTCAGGCCCAACCGTTTTGGTTTGTTCGACATGCTCGGCAACATGTGGGAATGGACAAACACGCCCGACAGCGGCGACCGACCCTCAAAGGGTCCCTCAATGAAATCGCTCGTGAGCTTGGATAACTCGAACGAAGTAGTACTGCGCGGTGGTGGGTTTCGCGAGCGTGCATCAGTCGTTCGATGCGCGTGCGCTTATTTTGCAAACCCGAACGAGCGCGCAAGTTCCTTCGGATTCCGAATTGTGCGAACTCTAAAGTGATCCGTCCAGCTACTCACAAAATGTAGACCAGACTAACTGCGTGAACTGGTCATTCACGTCGACTCGCGGCTCACGAGTTCGTTTCTTGTTAATTAAATCGCGTTCCTCACGTTCTCTCACAGACCACAACGGTACGACTTTGACGGGCCCTAAGTT
>JAGQPC010000687.1 GCA_020426925.1 Planctomycetales bacterium
CATTCAAGTTATTATGCTCCGAGTGAACTGAGCGTTATTGATGTGCCGAGCGGTAACCAGCTCTGGACTTCTAGTGAAGTCGGACATCCCCTTTGTTTTGTGGGCAGAGAGCTATATGCAGCTCAGAGGAGCGGGTCGGAGTTCGTCTTCGCGTTTGACGCTCGGACCGGCAGGGTCGGACGTGAAGTGGCACTGACTCCGACGGCGACACCGGGCTGCCTGGCACACAACGCGGCTCGGAATCTGTTGCTCGGACTTCCTCGAGTTGCCGACTCGCCGTTGTGGCGCATGACGGGTGACGATCTCATCTTTTCGTTGCAATTGAATGGTGCGGAACTGAAGACGATTCGGACCCCGTCGCCGGGAGCCCTTCGGCAAGTATCGCAGGTACGTTTTTCAGGCGACGGAACCAAAGCGATAGTTGCTCATTGGAAGGATAGTCGCGTTGAGGTATGGGATGTGCGGAATTGGAGAATCCAATCTCTACTCGACGGCCATCTGGGGCCGATCACAGACCTGGCGTTTTCTAGTGACGAAATGCGCGTCGCAACTGCTAGTATCGACAGCACGGTCCGAGTGTGGGATGTGCAAACAGGAAGCTCGCTTGCCACACTGCATAGCGCAGACGTTGACGCCTTTGGATACTGGATGGTGACTTTCGGTGACAACGACCTGGAAGTCATCGCGTTTTCCGCGAAAGGCATCCAGCGCTGGAACGAGTTGTATGTGCCGAAGTGATTTGCCTTTGCGGCTCAATCCAAGCGTCCCAGGTGTGGCAAGACTTCTTCGCAGTCTTCTGCAATCTTGATCTTGATGTTCCGCCACAGATCCTTGACACGGTCGCGTTTGATACCCAACTCTTTGGCAGTTTCGTATTGCGAAAGCTCGTTCACCCAAATTAGGTCGAACACGTCGCGTTGTTCAGCGGGGAGGTCTGAGACTGCCGTCCAAAACCTGAACCAAACCTCCAAGTTCAACACCTCGGTAGAAACGCCCGTGCTTTGCGCCAAGTCCTGAAAGACACCCGGCTCTTCCTGTTCGTTCTTTGGTTTCCTGAGCAAGTCGGTGATTTGCCATCGAATGTTGCGGGCCGCCAAACCAAAGTACTCGCGTGCTGTCTTCGGTGCCGCAGACTTTTTGTCCCTCATGGCTTTGTCTAAACGCAGGTAGACGTCGGCGGCGACTCCATTCTCGGTAATCACGGGGTTATTACGCGAGATCTTGCTGCGAATGATCAGTTCGCATTTCTTGATTACCTGGGCAAACGTGAACTCCTGGAGCACCGCCCATGCGACATCATCGTCCGTCGACAAGCGATCCAAACAAACTTGGACCACGACTGCGGTCCCGGTGCTTGTATCTTCGCCGCCCGAGCGTTTCAGGCACGAGTCGATGAGCCAACCACAAGACACGTCGCGACCATCCGACCGACGCTCCAGACAAACTTGAGCCAACGATTCGAGCGGGCCAGCATCACCGCTCTCCAGACTCGCTAGGCAGCTACGAAACAACCTGTCCCACTTTTCCCTCGGTTGTTCCTCGCCTGATACAGGTGTCGCCAAAAAGAGCTCGATCTCGTCCAACTTGGCGGGAAGTTCGTCACGAAAAGCACTGCTAGAACCCGAATCGACCACCGGCGTCTTCCTGTTCTCAATCACGAATCTAATCGACTAATGAACGGTTTGACCCATTCTAAGCGAGGTTGTGCGGCAGAACCAGCCGAAGTGCCTTCCCGGTGGAGACTTCTGCAGCTACGGCATGCAATCCAACCAAATTGTGGAAAACCTCGGCAAAACAGGCTGCTTGTCAATTCTTCATCCCCAAACAAGTCACACACACGCTCTAGGGATGATCAACCTTCGAATTCTCCTTCCGCAAGGAACCTCAATGAGAGTAATTCAACAACTGACTGAATACTTTTGGAATCGCGGTGAGTTGTCGCCGCGTCAGGTCGACTACCTGGTTGTCCATGGCTATGCCCACGATGATTACCTAATTGGAAGACGAGACCCCGCAGCCAACGTCGTGGACGAGGAAGCAGATCCAACTTACACAGCTCTCGAAGACGTGCTTGGGCGTGTGGATCGTGATCGTCCTCGTGATTGTCGCGGCCGAGCTCGGCGACGCTGCTCTCAAGCCAAATTTGCGCGAGTCCGCAGAAGCGTGGCGGACGTGCTCGCCCAGCGAGCAGCATCAGCACGGAAGTTGCTGAGATTCGCGGAGCGACTTGAACGAGACTGTGTGAGCCATACTTGGCGAGATTTCGCGCCTGTTGCCAAAGTACTGCGAAAGCTCTTTGGTTGCGACATGCAATACGCGGTGGAAATGATCCGGTCGCAACCACGCCTCCTTTCCGGTGGTTGGCAGCTTCTTGACCTTGCCGAATTTGCAGTGATCGCCAACGACCGCCAACAACACGGCGCTGCGTCTAATGCACTTCGTGTCCTTTTGAACATGAACCATCGGCGAGAGATTGGTTCCTATCGTTGGATACTCAAACACGGGGAAATGAGTCTAGTCGCCGACTTGGTCGAAATGCGGCACATTTATTTGCGGGTATTGAAACATATGCACAAGCGTTGTTTTCGAGTGTTGCACCACGCAGTCGCTGAGAACGTGGAGCCGCAGTTGTTCTGGGCCCTAGTCTTGACCTACAACGCTCGACAAGTGAACCCCGCCGTCCGGAATCAACACGACACTGGAAGTTACTTTCTAGAACAGCGACCTCCATGGGAAGTGTGGTTGCTGGCGATCGAATTGGCCTACGCGATCGACGCGAAGGCAATGGACCAGTGGCTCCATCAAACTGGCCCTGAAGGAACTGCGTCGCCCAATCGTGATCTCGAAATCGTGGCGCGCACGCTCTTGCTTTCGACGATCAAATGTCCCGTTGGCTGGCATGCTCCAACAATCACTTAATCCGGACCGTCATAGCAGATTGGCAATCTACACTCAATTATTAGGAACGCAAGCAATGGTCACGACAACAATCGAAGAAACCGTTACCTTGTCGCAGGCTAAGGCGATTATTGGCAGTGGAGCCCATTCGCAAAGCTTTCTATTGCTCTCTCCGCCCGGAATCGGCAAGTCCGAATTGGTACGTCAGACAGCAGCCGAGGCCGGGTTGCCCTGCCGTTCACTGTTAGGAACGCAGATCGCACCCGAAGATGTTAGCGGCGTGCCTCGGATTGTCGGTGAGCGCAGTGTGTTCTGTCCGCCGCGCGTATTATTGCCGGAAGACGACCAGCCGTTTTGCCTGTTCCTGGACGAACTGCCCGCCAGTTCGCCTGATATTCAGAAAGCGTTTTATTCGTTGCTGCTGGAAAGGCGAATCGGCGAGCACCATTTACCTGACGGTACTTGGGTTGTGGCTGCAGGCAATCGTGCTGAGGACCGCGCATTGGTGCGCTCCATCAGCAGCGCCTTGGTAAACCGAGTTGTATTGCTTCAGCTTCGTCACGATGTTACCGAGTGGCTCGCTTGGGCAGAACACGCGAATGTGCGCGCTGAAGTTACACGCTTCATCCAAGCATGCCCTGATGCCCTGCTGAGGCCCACGCCCAGCGAATCGGTCCCCTATTCGACGCCGAGAGCCTGGGTGTCGCTGTCTCGCGCGATCGATCTGGGCTTACAAGCCGGAGCGTTGGACGATGAAACGCTACTCGCATTGATTGCTGGTCGAATCAGCGACGAAGATGCATTCGCGTTCTATGATTGGTTTCGAGCTGTCCAGCGAGTCCCGGAAACACTTGACCTTGGGTACACGAGATTGATGAGCACGGAAGTGGACAAGCTCGACCTTTCCAACGTGGCGGTTCAAACCTTAAAAGCACATGGGGTCTACAAAGTCAGTCAACTCGTTTCAAAAAGCACGAACCAATTGCACGCCATGAAGGAAAAGCATGGTGGCTGCTTTGGGGCAGTAGTCGACCAGGCTCGAGTCGACGAGATTTCCATGGCCTTGGAACGAAAGGGGTTGCAACTACGCGAGGTTGATCAAGAAGCCGCCCCGACAATAACGCTCGCTCAAGCCAAATTATTGATTCAGGCGGTGGGGCATCGCGAAAGTCTACTGTTACTCTCTTCACCAGGAATTGGCAAATCGTCAGCCATAAAACAGGCGGCCGATGAACAGCAGATGACGTGCCATTCATTGCTAGGAACTCAAATCGCACCTGAAGATGTCAGCGGAATTCCAACGATCCAAGGGGAACGCAGCGTGTTTTGTCCCCCTCGCGTGCTTTTGCCCGAAATCCCAATGCCCTTCTACTTGTTTTTAGATGAACTGCCGGCATGCACACCCGACATTCAAAAAGCGTTCTATTCATTGCTGCTAGAAAGA
>JAGQPC010000688.1 GCA_020426925.1 Planctomycetales bacterium
TTGCAATACATCTTCGATGCCCGTCGCAGCGCGTGAAGCCTCGATCTACACCGGGATCACGCTTGGTGAATACTACCGACAAATGGGCCTCGACGTGCTGCTGTTGGCCGATTCCACATCGCGTTGGGCGCAGGCAATGCGGGAAACATCGGGCCGTTTGGAAGAAATCCCCGGCGAAGAAGCCTTCCCCGCCTATCTCGATTCCGCGATCAAAGGTGTCTACGAACGGGCTGGAGTTCTCACGACTCGCGATGATTCGACTGGTAGTCTCACAATGATTGGAACGGTCTCACCCGCAGGCGGCAATTTTGAAGAGCCGGTCACACAGTCCACGCTCGGTACGGTGAAGACCTTCCTCGGCCTTTCCTACGATCGTGCCTACAAGCGGTTTTATCCTGCAATTGACCCGTTGCTTTCGTGGTCACGTTATCGAGAACAACTGCAAGACTACCTTGATCGGAATCTGGACACTGGCTGGACGGAAAGTGTCGAAGCGTTGCTCACTTTGCTGCGTCAGGCCGACGCGATCTACCAGATGATGCAAGTGACCGGCGAAGAAGGAATCTCGCTGGACGACTTTGTGACCTACCAAAAGGCCCAGTTCCTCGACACCGTTTACCTCCAACAAGACGCTTTCGATCCCGTGGACGTGGCAACGCCCATGGACCGGCAACAAACCATGCTCAGTCTGGTGAAAGACGTTACCCAGCGCGAGTTTATGTTCGACAATAAGGACGAAACGCGAGATTTCTTCGTACGGATCACGAGTGCGTTTCGAAACCTGAACTACTCAGCAAGCGGATCGTCGGACTACGAGAAGTTTCTGTCCAGTATCCGGTCAATGTTGTCGGACCGCTGAAAGTGATTTTCCACGGAATTTTCGTGAAGAAGACACGGAGGTCCAGCATCAAAACGGCAATGAGACGAACAAACGGAAGAATGGTTCTCCGCAAGGTGTCTCGATCCCCATTTTGGTTAATGAGAGGTGAGAATCATGTTACTCAAATCAGTCGCTGCGGGTGCTTTGGCTCTTGGTTTGTTCGGTGCGGCATTCAGCCTGCCTGCATCCGACGCTGCCTCAAATGCGGTCGTTGAGTCGCAAGTCGTCGAATCGGCGGAAGTCGCCCGGCCCACCTGCTGTGCCAAGCGAGCGTATTGCTGTTCGGTGAAACGTAGTTGCTGTGGGAAGTCGGTCCAGCTCCAGAATGTCAGCGAATAGTTTTCTTCGTCGAAGTTCATTCGCCAGAAGCTGACGGGATGGCTTCTGGCGAACTATTGTTCCAAGCGGACAAGGGAGTTTTGTATGAGCCTTCTCGTCACAATTTCCCGTCGCCGTACAAGCAATCTGTACGCAATGTCCGCGTCAGAATCCAACGGGCGAAGTCAGTATCCTGACCGCTCGGTCGTCGATAAGTCGAATCGTGCCAATCCAAACCGCCGCCGAGACGACCAGTTCGAAGGTCAATCGGACGAAACCAGCGATGAGCACGAATGCGAGCCTGGCCGTGAACTACCCGTCATTCAGAATTGCACTTGCGGCATTGTCGCCGACGTGAAGAACCGTTGGGAATCGAGCGGATACGCCTCATTAACGACGATTGAATGTGCGTGTGAAGATGGCGTCTTAGTAATTCGAGGCACGGTTAGCAGCTACTACTACAAACAGCTAGCGCAGGAATGCGTTCGAGGAGTCCGAGGAATTCAGCGTATCGTAAATGAATTGACTGTTCCGCAATGGAATGAGAGAAGGACCAATCTCCAAGACGATGTCGATCCCAACGAGTGAAACTTCAATGCTGTCAATCGGACACCCGACGGTCGCCTATTTTTCAATGGAGATTGCCCTTCATCCATCCATGCCGACATACAGCGGCGGTTTGGGCGTGTTGGCGGGTGACACGTTGAGGGCGGCAGCGGACTTGGGCGTCCCGATGGTCGCCGTCACATTGCTTCATCGACGAGGCTATCTCTCGCAGACCATTGATGACGACGGTTGGCAACATGAATCACCAGTCGATTGGAACGTCGAAGAATACTGCCGAGAGCTAACCGAACGAGTTGAGATTCCTGTCGAAGGTCGCAAGGTTGTCGTTCGTGCTTGGCGTTTTGACGTTGAAGGCTGTAGCGGGCATGTCGTTCCCGTTCTCTTGCTCGACACCGACTTGAAGGAAAACACACCTGCCGATCGAGTGTTGACTCAGCAACTCTACGGCGGCGATGCGTGCCATCGACTGAGCCAAGAAGTCGTCTTGGGAATTGGCGGAATTCGCATCCTTCGAGCGCTGCGCCTTGATACGCTCGTCCAGTTTCACATGAACGAAGG
>JAGQPC010000689.1 GCA_020426925.1 Planctomycetales bacterium
ATGCCGTATGAAAGCGGCATGGACCCGATTCACGATACTCGGCGTCGATTCGATGTGCGATTTCATCTGGTCGCGATTGCGTTTTTGATTTTCGATGTCGAGCTTCTGTTCATTTACCCGTGGGCCGTTGCCAGCCACAACGCGGAAGGCATCGACCGCATTGTTGGTGAGTACGTATCGAGTCGCGGTGTTGTCTTCGGCGGCGTGATGTTCTTTTTATTGCTGGTCGTCGCAGGACTTGCATACGAATGGCGAAAGGGAGTGCTGAAGTGGCGGTAGAACTTCCCGACAATGTGATGATCAGCAAATTGGACGAAGTCGCCAATTGGTGTCGCAAGAACAGTCTTTGGCCAATGCCTTTTGCTACGGCGTGCTGTGGTATTGAGCTGATGGCGACCGGCGCAAGCCGTCACGATCTAGCTAGGTTTGGCGCCGAAGTCTTTCGCTTCAGTCCGCGTCAATGTGATCTGATGATCGTCGCCGGCCGAGTCGTCATGAAAATGCTTCCGGTTTTGCAGCGAATTTGGAGTCAGATGCACGAACCTAAATGGTGCATTTCAATGGGAGCGTGTGCGTCAACTGGCGGCGTGTTTGATACGTATTGCGTCGTCCAAGGCATCGATCGTTTCATTCCTGTCGACATGTACATCCCCGGATGCCCGCCTCGGCCCGAGCAGCTGATCCAAGGCATTATCGACTTGCAAGATATGATTCAGCGAGAAGGTACAATCAATGGTGCTGAGTTCGATCTCGCTTCACGACAACAGCCAAAGCGAGCGCTGATCGAACTGCCAATCGTTGGCCAAACGCCAACTTTTGCACCGCATCTTCGCGGTTAGCGAACGTGTAATTCTGCAATGCGGCTCACTTAGCCAAAAAGACCAAGCGATCGGAATTCTGAATTACGGTCCTGGCAGTCTCGCCAAAAATCTTTCGCATGAAGATGTTTCTGTGGCTGCTTCCAAGCACAACGACATCGGCATCGAACGATTCAATTTCGTTCAGTATCAGTTTGGGTGCCGCTCCTTGAACGAATCGAGTGCTCACTGCCAATCCGTGAGCAGCACAATAGCGATTTGCTCCTTCGAGTAAACATTCGCACTTGGCTTGATCGGAGCCAAAGCTAACGATCTGAATTTGAAGATCTGGCCACAGGGCCGATTGCACAAATTGCCTCATCGCACTGGCCGACTCGGGTGAGCCGCCAAATGCGATCAAAGCCTTACGGCATGGGCGATCTTCTTTGGGCGTGCCGAGGATAGGCCGCGCTCCTGAAACGACCAATTGGGTCAGCAGTGTGTCCGGTTCGGGAGCAGAGGTTACCGCATATTCAAAGACGCTTCTCAAGCCGAAAATCGTCAGATCGTGAAACCGAGACATCGAACTCAGCAGCTCAAACGGGTTACCCTCTTCCTCTCGCGTTTCACATTCAACACCAGCAGCTTCGCACTGAGCACGCAAGTCGCTAATCGCTTGGTGCACACGGTCTCGAGTTACCTGCAGCCGATGTTTGCGCAAGTCGTCAGCGGTACCACTACCACCAATCGGAACCGGCCCAACGTTAGAAAGCGTATCAATGTCGACGACGGTTACGCCTGTGATCGACGCTCCGTGAGTACTAGCCAGCTCGATCGCTTTTCGAATAGCCGTCTGTGTGTAACTCGTACCAGCCAGCGCTAATAGAATTCTTTTGATCATATCGTTCGCTACTACAACGCAAATTCAAGACTTGCAGACTGTCACAATAGATCATATCTATCGGCACGCATGCAAGCATCGCGATGACAAACGCGCGGAACGCTGGCTATTCGACCCGCGTCTTCAGACTTTCCGGTACATCAAGATCGCTCAGCGACTGTCCGTCTGACAAAGCCCGCCGCACGTCGGCCTGAAAATGACTCAGATCCTCAACAACGTGTGGACAACGGTCCGCAACGTCATTCAGATTCCAACGATCGTCCGGTTTCAAATAGAGCTGGCACGCAGCGGACTCCGTGGACGATGGGCCATAACAACAAGCAAACCAATACGGCGTTCGGATGCTCAACTCATATTCACCGACCGTAACGGCCAATTCGCGTTCATCGCCAGTTGGATGAGTTAAGCACCGCTCAAATCCTTGCCCCTCGGCGATATCTTTCGTTTCGTCGAACCAGTTTGCCAGCGTCGAGAAAATATCTGCGGGCTGAATCAGTGATTGCAAGCGAACGTGATTCTCAAAGAGAGATTGCGTCGACGACAAGCGAGGAAATCGAGCAAACATGGGGACGTGAACCAGCTCGGGCTGCAGCGGTGCTTGATCGAAACCAATCTTGCCGTGTTGCCCAAGCGGAAACGAACGCCCGCCCGCAACAATCAACAGCGGCTCAGACGGCAGTGAGTCAATCGCTTGCAAGAAGTTGCTCAGCAGCATATCGAAGAGCACAACTTGACCTGAGTACGCACATTCGATGCGGAAACGCTCATCAGGATCGTCGGTAGCCAACTCTGGCGGAGCAGCATCGGGCCAAGGTGACGGATCGTCGGGACCAGCAAACTGGCAGCGAAAAGACATCGGAGCATCCCAGGCAACCGCCATTCCGGGACAGTGAAGCCACATCAAATTGGAACCGTCTCGCATCTGCGAAACGGCCTCAATCGCTTCCGCGAAGTAGGTCGCCATCCACGATTGTTCGACTCCATCCGAAAGCCGGTTTGCGTCAGGGATTTGCGAACTCAAAGCGATCTGTCGCTGGAAGTCCGACGAGACCGAGACTTCAGCAATAGCAGCGTGATCGCTAAACCAGATCGTGTGGACTCCAGATTTCGCGGCCGCTTTAGGCAGCGAATCACGCCCATCGTACCATTCATGCGAGTACCCGGCGTGTCCGCCTCGCGTCATCGATCTATAGATCAGATTCAGATCCACTGCGTCGATCATTGCATGGTCAGCGACAATCGATTCGCTCGCCAAGCGATTAAAACCTTCTGTGTCAACGGACGAGATACCATATGGGCCGAGACTGCCGGTGCCTAATCCGTCGACAATCAATACGATGGCGTTCTTTGGCATGTCGTGAAATCAGATCGCTGACATGAAGTACAGGACTACGATAGCCGTGACACTTAGCAGGACAATCGCCGTCGCATCAGGTTCGATCACAAGGAATCGACGTTTTGGTTTGTAGGCCATCGCCAAAACGAGTACCGACGAAACCGCGATCACGACGACTCCCGTAAAAACGTGAACAGTCGACACAATTTGCAACAGCGGCGCCTTTCGATATGCGATGTCGACCGGAAAGAGTATCGCCATATTGAAATTATTGCTGCCGACGATGTTCCCTACAGCCATGTTCAATGCGCCCATTCGCATCGCGGCCAGCGTCGTCACCATCTCTGGCAAAGAAGTTGTCAACGCAACGAGTGTATTACCGATAAACGATTCGCCCAAACCAGACTTCTCTGCAATCTGCTCCGCTGTTGGAGCAAGGATATACGCTGCGACAAAGATCACCGCCGTCGCAGCCAAATAGCCCAGAATCGCTCGCGAAAGCGACATGTCAGCATCTTCGTCTTCGTCGGTGGTTCCTCTGACCTTTTGATCTTCGTACACCAAGCGCAAGCTAAGAATGTACACGACAAAGATCAGTATCGTTCCATATCCAACCTGCCCGACATGCAGTTTGGAATTCTGCAGCAGGATGAATGCTCCGACCAACGCAGTCAGCATAATGCTGGTTACAGCGGCCAGCATGTGCTGCTCGGCCGCTGTAGAAATCATTTTGGTGGAGCGTCGGTTGAGCAGGTCCAGCACTCCTAAAATCAACAAGTTAAATAGAGAACTACCGACAAGCGCGCCAACAG
>JAGQPC010000690.1 GCA_020426925.1 Planctomycetales bacterium
GGATGTCGGGAGAACCAAAACAACCCAGGTCTTCATAACCCTGATCATCAGTGAAAATGATGACCACGTTGGGAAGTCGCTCCTCGGCGATCGTGGGTTGAGTCAGCGAAAGCAGGATTCCCGCACCGGAAATCGCAACGAGTAGCGTTCGAATCGAAATCATGACGTTTCTTGTATCAGGAAATCCCCCGCCGCGCAATTGCCCATCGCCCGGGAGTCGGCGGTTGACGGAGCGCGGCGCTCCGCCAGAATAGCGACAGCCAATTCTCTCCCACGTTCCCTTCATGTCATCCCCCGCCCTCTCCTATCTGGATCAAGCCGCCAACACCATCGAGCGGGCCCGACAACAGTTGCCCCTGATCGAGCAAGCCGCCGACTGGTGCGCGGAAACGATTCTCGCTGGTCGCATGGTTCACCTGTTCGGCTCCGGTCACAGCCGCATTCTGGTCGAGGAAATGTGGCCGCGATACGGTTCGTTTCCGGGATTCAACCCAATCGTCGAGCTGTCGCTGACGTTTCACAATCTGGTCGTCGGTGCGAATGGGCAGCGGCAGGCGATGTTTTTGGAGAACCGAACAGGGCTGGCGGAGCGAATCTTACGAAACTTCGACCTGTCCGCGCAGGATTCCGCCTTGATTGTTTCGTCGAGTGGCTGCAATGTCGTGCCGATAGAAATGGCGAAGATTTTTCAGCAGCATAACATTCGAGTCGTCGCGTTGGTGAGTCAACAGCACAGCGATGCGAGCACTTCGAACGCATCGGACGGGAAAAAGCTAACCGACTACGCGGATTTAGTTCTCGATACCGGCGCACCGGTGGGCGACGCAATGGTGAAAATTGACGGTCTCGAAACGCCTGTTGCACCTGGCTCAACCGTTGGCGGGTCTATGATCGTGAATTGCCTGAAAGCGGAAACCGCCGCTCGACTAACTCAAGCAGGACGACCGCCTCTAGTGCTGACCGCTGGAAGCGTCGTTGGTCGAGAACGTGCGACCGAACTTTTTGAATCGGCATACGACGAACATTCCTGGCGTATGTCTAAACTTTTTGAGAACGTTGGAACTCGAAAGAACGGAAATTAACTGATGCAACCGATTCCGCTTCGCACGACCGTGATTGGCAGCTATCCATTTCCCGGCTGGCTTGAGTTTTCCAGCCAGCATTTAGATCAGTTCGGCTCGAATGACATTGCCGAAATGCAGGAAGACGCCGTTGTTTGCGCTATTCACGATCAGGTCGAATCGGGTTTGGATGTTATTACCGACGGTGAACAAACGCGTTTCGATTTCAATCTTTCGTTTTACGGATACCTGGACGGAATCGAATTAGAATCGAGCTCGCCAAGACATTTTGGGCCGCCCGCGCACGACCAACGCGGCAAGCATGAAATCTCAGGAACGATCTCAGCGCCGAACGGTTTAGGAGCCGTCGAAGAATTCGAACGACTCCAGCGACTCGCGCCGGCGGGGCCAGTTCTGAAGGCTAGCGTGCCGGGCCCATTTACAATGAGCGGTCGTTTGCTTCCGAATGAGCAATACAAAGATCGTTACGCAGTCACGGAAGCGTTGCTGCCAATCATCCGCCAAGAGCTGGAAGCGTTGGTTGACGCCGGCTGCACGGAGCTGACCGTCGACGAACCTTCGATGAGTTGCTACGCGTATCGCGAAGACAAGACTCGGTTTGTCGACATCTTCAATCGAACGGTCGAACCGATTGTTGGCAAGTGTCGCCTTTCGACGCACTTGTGTTTCGGTAACTTCAAGGGTCACGCCGTTGGCTACCGTCGTTACGAACCGATGTTTCCAGAATTCCTGGACTTTGACGTCGACGAAATCCACGTCGAAATGGCGAGCCGCGAGTTTGCCGAAATTGATCGCATCGCGGACATCGCAAAAAAAAGAGACGTGTCGGTCGGCATCGTGGACGTGAAAAGTTACTACATCGAATCGGTAGACGACATCGCCGAACGCGTCCGCCGCTGTCTTGAGTTTGCTCCGGCAGAAAAGCTGTCGTTCTCGCCCGATTGTGGACTCAGCCAGACCGCTCGCTGGGCAGCGAAACAGAAGCTCGTCAACATGGTAGCCGGCGTGAAAAAAGTGCGAGAGGAATTGGGACTGTGATTAAGCCATTCCAATCTCACGACGAACTGTTGGCTGACATCGAGCATGCGAAAAGCGAACCGACCAAAGTTGACGTTTGGTGGTTAGGGCAAAGCGGTTTCCTGGTCCAATTCCAAGGTCGGCATTTGCTTTTCGATCCATATCTGTCTGATTCATTGACAAAAAAGTACGCCGAAACGGACAAGCCACACGTCCGCGTGACCGAACTTGTCGTCGGTCCTGATCGGTTGGATTTTATCGATGTCGTCAC
>JAGQPC010000691.1 GCA_020426925.1 Planctomycetales bacterium
CCCAATCTTGGCCCGCTGCAAAACAATGGCGGGTCAACCGACACGCATGCCCTGCTATCCGGCAGCCCAGCGATCGACGCCGGTGATCCGACGGCCAAAGCAGGGGTCGACGGAATTCCCGTCTACGATCAGCGCGGCACACCGTTTGTCCGTATCGCCGGCGCTGCCATTGACATCGGCGCACTGGAAACGACTCCTGCCGCGCCGCAAGTGGTCGACGTGATCCTCGGCGGTAGCGGCTGGAACGCCGATTTCGTGGACGCAGTCGACGATGGTGGCGTGGGCGCTGGCAACGGCTTGGGCTACTCACTGGCAGGTTCCCATCAACTCGATAGCGTCCCCTGGTTCGGCGCGAACGTATTGTACGTCCGGTTTAGCAAGGACGTCTCGGCTTCCATTGCCGATGCAGACGTTGCGCTCACCGGAACCAACGGCGGTTCGTACACGTTGGGAACTCTGGCTTACGGAGTGGATGGTCCGAACGTGCTGACGATTCCTGTTCCCGGCGGCATCGGTGCCGACCGTCTGGTGCTCTCGATTTTTGACGGCGTAATCGAAGACGGCGACGGCAACGCGTTGGACGGCGAGTGGACCAGCGGCCAAACAACGCCTTCGGGTGAGGGCACAGCAGGCGGTCGGTTCGACTTCTTTTTCAACGTACTTCCAGGGGACGTGGACGGGAGCCTGCAAGTCGACGCGATCGACGCGCAGTTGGCCTTTATTGCCAACGGTGCCGCGGCTGCGATCGCCAATGCTCGAAACGACGTCAATGCGAGCGGTTTAATCCTAGCTGACGACGCTCAGCTGGCGTTTACCAACAACGGATTCGGCCTGCCCGCGCCGCCAACGCCACCGACTGCAGTCGTGGTAACTTTTCCGTTACTAGCCGGTGAAGATATCAATGTTCCCGGCAAGCCCGCGAATCCAGACGTAATCGATGCCGCGATTGAGCAGCTTGCCGACGAGCCGCTGCGAAGAGTGAAACTAAATCGATTGCGGGGGCGATTCGCGATTCTTTCTAAACGGCCGTTCGGCCACATTTTTGTAACCTGAGACTCATGCGGCAAACTATGAAAAGCAACTTGAGAGTCTGTCGACTGACCTTGGCGGCACTACTTGTCGGCGCCGTGAGTGCACAAGCAAACTTGGTCGTTGAAATCGGCGACGGCCAAGCGGCCATTGCTCCGGGAGTCGGCACAACAACCGCCTCGTTCGACATCGTCTTTCACAACCCGATGGCGAGCGGGTTCGACTTTTCCGGATACACTCTGTTCCTCGACATCGGGCCGGCAGGACTGGGCTTACCGGCGGGAGTGAGTTTCGCGGCAGACCCCGCCGTTTACTTGACAGGCGAGGGCACCGCGCCTCTCATAGGCGCTGGTAAAAACGGTACGAAAAACCTGACGCCAGCCGCGGGAGACATAGCGCTCGGACAGGCTCAGTTTGGATTCAACGGCACGATAGACGCCGGCGAGAGTTTCACGGTGATTCGCATCAACCTGGATGTAGATCGATCCTTAGCGACTCCAGGTGAGCACGACCTCTTTCTAAGTCCGTCTGCGATGAGCATATTCACGAATACGGCCGCGGAGTCTTTGCCCTTTACTTCGACCGGGGGCACGCTGACGCTCACCGCCGTCCCCGAACCGTCCGCCCTCCTTTACGGTGGCTTAGCGGTTGCTTTGGCCGGATTGTGGAAATGCCTAAGAGTTTTGTTGGGTGATGCGAAACACACTTTTTGCGGGCAACCACACTTCATGATGCGATAAATCAGCGCTAAACGGCCTGATTCGGGTGTAGTATTGCCATTGCACCACGCGACGATGCGATTGCGCGCCGCCACGTGGAGATCGCGCAAACGAGTCCTTTTTGCGCGGCATCGATTTGCGTTTTGCGCGCGAATTGATATCGTTTGCATGCGGACAAGTTGTGTATGCGCGCCGATTTGTGGCGGTTGCACGTTAGTAATTCGTCATTGCGTGTCGACGAGTCCTAGATGCGGTCGACTTTTTGTCGTTTGCGTGCCATTGATCTGGCTTTGCGCGCACGTGATTTGTGTTTCCGCGATATTGCCTCACGTTAGTCAGTAAGGTAGCCAGTGGAGATCACGAAGCTGCCCAAGGAATCTATGCCGGATTCCGCCTGAAGAGACCGTCCAGCTTAGCGGGTCTGGAAAACTGCGTTGTAACCCGAAACGCCAGTTTTGTAGTTGCGCTATTATCGAAACCCGACGCGAGAGCGAGGGACTTCCACCAAGCTGGACGCTGACGCGTCGGTTGCGAGCGGAACGAAGCTGTGCGATCACTTGGCCTGCGGCTTGCTATCGAACACAAATCGGAGTAGTTGCAGCATCAAGAAAACGCCCATGGGACCGAGAAGCAGGACGTACCAAACCGCCTTCAAGAATGCGCTGCCGGTGAGAAAAAGAAGCGGACCCAAGATCACGAGAATCAACGTCCAGAGCAGCATTCCACAGCCGCCCGCAGCCATCATCGCCTTGAACGTGTCTTCTTCGGTCGGCTGATCGACCAAAAGTTCGATCGTGCGTCGTCGTCGACAGCTCTGCAAAACAGCATCGACGGCTTCCAGGGCGTGGAACGATTTCGCCAGATCGGTGTCGATGTCTTGGCCGTCGATGAGTTGACTCAGGCGATGGACAACGTCTTCGATCGAATCGGAATGTTTCCAATCCGGTAAATCAATTCGATTGGCGTTGACGGTTAGCGATGCGCTGTTGAGGTCCGCGGCCAGAAAAAGCGATGCTTTGCCTTTTTCGCCAACCGCAGTAACCGTTACTCCGGCATCGTCGACAGCAGGGCCGATGGACCAACGAGCCGTCGCGCGTGACGATCCTACAAACGCAACCGACAAATTAGAGAGAGCCGCCTCTTCGTTATCGGGAACGCCCGAAGCACTCACGGACTTTGCGTTTCCCATCAGGTCGGTGATCAGCAGCGTGTCGACAGCAAGATGCTTCAACACCGATTCGCGATCACGCTGGTGTGCCGCTCGTTCGACAACGATTTGTTCGACCGTTCCAATCGAGGCGTCCGTATTTCGCAACTGCTCGCAATACGTTTGGAATGCGCTGTGATGCGTGTTCGGGACGTATGCGACAAGAGGACACTTCGTATCTGTCCGAATCATTTCAAGTTCAAACGCGACGATCGATTCACAGACCGGGTGAATCAGGATCGTTGGCACCGCTTGCTGGACAAGTTTTCGGAGCTGGTCCGCTCGTTGTTCGACCTCAAGATTGCCTGTCGGTTGAGAGCTCACTACGACGGCATCGAAGCCCGATTGGAGTAGCAGCGATTCCCATTCTTGACCTGCCGTGGCGTTTGGGTGGAGCGAGTGCAGTTGTGCCTGAAAGTCGCCAGCTTGATAGATCGCTGCCACTTCGTGTTCATCAGCTTCAGCGAGCCATTCGGCAAATTGAATGGTCGTAGAGTCACTGCCAAGCAGGGCAAATCGCATGTTTGATGGAGTTCTAATCGCGAGAAGAAATCGTTTGAATGAACAAAGAACGGAATGCAATTGTGCAATTGACCATGCTAATCGCCGAGCGGCAAGTGCTCTACGAATTTGGCGTCGGTTCGCTCAAGCTCTTCCATGGCTTGCTGCCTGAGCTGCTGCAATCGGTCTGATTGGCCAACGTCGGCCGCCAGGTTAGTGAGCTCTTCGGGATCGGAACCAAGGTCGTAAAGCTCTTCCATTTCGCCAGCGGTCAGGTTCATAATGTATTTGTACTGCCCGCTCCGCAAGAGAACATACCACGGCACATTGCCAACGATCGTTAGTCGCTCGTCGGTCGGAATCCGATCGGTGTACTCACCGTAACTGCGACCGGTATGCGTCATGATCATCGGCTGGTCCCAATCGGTCGCCGTATTTTGCACCAACGAAGAGATATCTCGCCCGTGCATTTTCCACGGGATTTGCACATCCCCTCGTTTGCACATGTAGTTCACGATATCGGTCGCATTGATCGCTTCTTTTCGAACAACCGCTTCCGGGACTTGATTGGGCTGAGCAATGATCAGCGGCGACGCGACCGTGGCGTCGTAAGGGGCGACTTTTTGGTTGAATCCGTGTTCGCCAAGCCCGTAACCTTGATCGGCGGCGTAAACAATCAGCGTGTTTTCGTACTGGCCGGTTTCTTTGAGAGCCGCAACGAGCCGACCAACGCCCTCGTCGATCGCCATATTGCATTCGTTCATTTGCTGGATCCAGTCCTCGAACGACTTGCCGACTTCGTTCACGTTGAAATTGCTTTTTGCGTCAATCTCTTTCGGTTTCATTCTCGGCGTGCCATCGGAATCTTTTTGCCACGCGGCGGTCTTCGCGAGATACTTTGGCTTGCCAGGCCATGGGCCAACAATGTCATCGGGCACGATTGGCTTGTTGCCTTTAAGCGTTCCTTCATGTCGAGCGGCCGGAGTGGTTGGGCCATGCACAGCTCCGTAACATAGCCAAAGATACCACGGCTTGTTTGCGTCTCGGTGGTCTCCGCGAATGTATTCGAGCGCCCACTCGGTATAGTTGTCGGTCGAGTAGCCACCGACTTGCCGATCCTCGCCATTGAACGTCAGGATTTGATTCTTGAAGTAGTTGCCAGCGTTTTCCGGGTGACCTGGTCGGTTCCAAACGATTTGATAATCCCAATCGCGACCGTAGCCCGTATCGATGCCAGTGTGCCATTTGCCGATCTGTGCGGTGTGATAACCTTGCCTGCGAAACTCGCTGGGCACGAATCGACAAACGCTTGGATCGTAAACGCTGCGCGGGTACTGGCCTTCCATTCGCATCGTCTCGACGCCGTGTTGCAAGCGCCCTGTCAAAATGCTGGCCCGAGACGGCATGCACCACGCACCAAGGTAAGCTCGCTCAAACCGTACGCCTCGACGCGCCAAAGCATCGATATTTGGCGTCTGCACCCAATCCGGATGGTCGCCGTAACAGCTGAGCGTTTTATACGATTGATCGTCGGTGTAGATGAACAGGATGTTCGGGCGATCGGCCGCGATGATTGACGCCGGTTTCACGAGACACGCAATGGCCAACACAACTAATAGAGTGGTCGCGACCGTGTAGAAGCTTGACTTACCGGAGTCGTTCATGTTTTCGTCCTGGTTCTTTCTGGTCGCTGGTTAATCTCGCGCAATATTATTTCGGCGTCATGGAGGTCGTACAGTCCGCCCTTCGTTTTTAAGGAAGGTCGGGCTGAAAACCCGGGGAGGATTTCCGGAAGCCCTCTCCGAGCTTTCAGCTGCAAATGGAATTCGCAAAAAACTGCGGACGTCCATTGATTACGGGCAAGTCAACCTAAAGATAATTGCGCGACGACACAATCCCGCTGATGGAATTCGCGAAGATTCTGAAAGACGCTTCGCGTTTCGCAGGAAGAGGCAGAGCCTCACCAGGCAGTGCGTTCCAAGGCGGGAGCCTTGGAACGAGCTCGTCCAGCCACTCATACGACAATTTCACTCGGTGGCTAGATCGAAAATCAGACTAGACTCGCGAATAGCTTCCTCGCTGGAACGCGTAGACCAAGTCACGAGTCGTGAAATCGCCGTCGCAGTCCCAAT
>JAGQPC010000692.1 GCA_020426925.1 Planctomycetales bacterium
TCGACTCCAAATGTGTAGCGGTTTACGTTTCCAAAACCGGCCGTTGCGTTGTGATAGGACCTGTAGTCGAAGTGGATGCGATCGCGCGGTACAGGGCTGTTGTTGTCGGATACAGTAATTCGGCGTACTCCGCCGGGCGCAACCATTTGCAGCGATTCGTTGAATCCATACTCGGCCCGCCAAATTGAGTTGTTGCCAAACTGGCCATCGATTGCAGTCGTTCCGTTTCCGCCCGTGTACGTGGCTGTTCCTCCCGCGTACGTCGCAGTTGCACTCGGCGCCGTCGGCACGTCGTTTGGTGGAAGTGGTTCGGAGATTTGAAACGTGTCGTCGATGCCGTCTCCCGATGCGTCAGCGCCCGTGCCCGGAATGGAAACCAGATCGTTGAACACTCCTGCACCGTCGCGTTCAAAAAGCATCAGCCCGCCGTTGGTCGTTTGGCCAAAGACATCGAAGCTGTGCTGAGTCGTTAATTGCACATTCAAGTTACTGCTGTCGAAGAAGCCACCAATCATCGGTGGAATCGCAATGGATGGTCGGCGGGCTCCAAGATTCGGTCCACGGTTCGTCGCACAGTTTGCCGGCGACGGAGGATAGTAGTTTCCGGTCGGATATCCGGCTGATATTCCGTTTGGCCCCGTCGGCATGTGCATGAAATCTGGCACTGTCGCCGCCGACGCGCCGGGCGCTGACATGACTTCGTGAGGAAATCCCATCTGGGACGGCTCCATCGGAACCTCCGGTGTAGGCATTTCACTGAACGATGGAATCGAGAGTGATGGTTCTGCATACTGCGCGAGCGCAACGCCAGATCCAGCCGCGGCTTCTGTGCGCTGTGACGACCAGTTGTCATTGCGAGTCAGCTGTGCAGCGCGAACGGAATTCACGCTTGCACGACGACCGAATCGGCGCTCAGTGGCCAATTGATTTTGCGAGTGACGGTTGAACCGAGCCGCAATTAGCGATTCAGGCTCGATCAAGTGCCACGTTGCTCCGCCTTCTTTGATGGTGTCTTGAATCCGGAGCGAATGTCCGTTGGGAATTCGGATCGTCCATTCTCGAGCGACTTGGCCGTTGCGTACTTCGCCAGCACGAGCAAACGCTTCCTTTGAAGCGACAATGCCTTCTGTGTCCGAGACTAAACGAACAAATCGAGCCGGAACAAAATAGACGCGGTCAACGTCGAGGTCCTGCGCAACGACGCTCGCTGCAGTCGCCGCAATCGAGAAGCAAATCAGAAACACGATGTTAGTTTGCATAGCGGTTTCGCCTAGCTTTTTCTTGAAACGGTGCGAGCTTCTACCAAATTGCAGAAATTGCTTCAAGATTTAGTTTCGGCGCACCGACGTGACGAGATGCTGTCGCTGCATGGCCAGCAATTCAAGAATCGCGTGATCTACCAGCAAAACTCACGATGGCAGCTGGCTCAGACGCTCAGTGCTTGCTCAAGATCTGCAATCAGATCAGCCGTGTTTTCGATACCGCATGCCATGCGAATCATGTTGTCGTAGATTCCCCACGAAGCTCGGTCTTCCGGTGAGCATTCGTAGTAGCTCATGATCAGCGGCTGCTCGATGAGTGTTTCGACACCGCCGAGGCTCGGGCCGATTCGCGGGATCTTGACGGCATCGACGATGTCCGCTGTCTCTCGCCAGTCGGCGTCTTTCACAAGGAACGTGACCAGGCCGCCGAATCCGGACATGGTGCGTCTGGCGACATCGTAGTACGGATGCGATTCCAAGCCGGGATAATAGACTCGCTCGATTCGCGGATGACGGTCGAGGAATTCGGCGATGGCCTGACCGTTGTCGTTGTGTCGCTGCATGCGGAGTTCGAACGTCTTCAACCCGCGTTCAAGCAGATAAGCGTTTTGCGGAGAATTAACCGGCCCCATGATGCCTCGCAGATTGCGCACCGATTCAAGCTTTTCCGAGGATCCAATAATGGCTCCAGCGAGCAAATCGTTGTGGCCGCCAAGATACTTTGTCGCCGAGTGCAACACGTAGTCGATGCCGTGTTCGATTGGCCGCAAGTTAAACGGAGTCGCGAGCGTCGCGTCGATCAGAGTGTCAACGTTGTGACGTTTGCCCAGGTCGGCGAACGCTGCCAAATCAACGACGCTCAGATGAGGATTCGTTGGCGATTCGCTGATCAGCATTTTGGTATTTTTATTGATCGCGGCTTCCATCGCTTCGTAGTTGCAGGCTTCGACCTGACGCGTTACCACGCCAAAACGAGAGAGATGTTTCGCACAGAATTCTCGACTGCGGTGGTAGCACTCGTTGAAGAAGATCACTTCGTCACCGGAATTGAGCTTGGCCATCAAGACGCCGACGATGGCGGCCATTCCGCTGGAGAATAGCAGTGCCTCTTCGCCACCTTCCAACGACGCCAGCTTTCGCTCGACAACTCGTTCGTTGGGATTGCCGTATCGGCCATACTCTTCGCGCTGCTGTTTCTCTTCGATGAAATCGATGACCGCCTGCGTCGACTCAAACGTGTAAGTTGAAGCGCAAAAGATCGCGTCGGTGATTGCGTCACCAGGCTTTTGCCGTGCCTCCCCACCGTGGACGGACACCGTCGACATACCGTGCGACTTGGAAGAGAAGTTAATTGCGTTCGGCGCCTGAGTTTTGGCTGGTTGGTCCGTGGTTGCCATCGAAAGGTCTCGTCATACAAGTTTTCAAATTGTGGCTGCGATCGCGCACAAAAAAAGCCGCAAACCTGTTAGAGGTGCGACTTTGTTTTGCTCGGTACTTATGTTGCAGCAAGTTGGTCTGACGTGATTTGGTTCAAGCTTTGACTGCAACAAGTGGTGGCTCTTTAGCAGATAGGCTGCAAGCGGCCGCAAATCCCTAACGCACGCATTTTAGACATGTGCACCGTAAAGTCGAGCCCCACATGGTGAAACGGCCGCGGGACGCTTCGGAGTTGCGGTTAACGTCAAGCATTTACCCATATAATCGAAAAAGTCGGTGAACAGGAATCTTGTCAATTCTGCGTAGTTTCCCAATTCGTGGACGCATTGGGAAATCCCCGTATAAAATGAGTGTCCATAGGAAGGACAAGTTTCATGAGCGTTTTCACTCGCCAAAAGTCCGTTTTTGACGTCTTCTTGGCCGCGGCATTTCTTGCGGCATTTGTGGTGTCCGGCGTCACCGCCGAGGAAACACTAAATGGCCCCAGCAACTACAGTGACACGGAGCTTCAGAAACTCATCGAACAGCTCGGAGCAAGTCGCTATCAGGAACGAGAGGACGCGACCAGCCGTTTGGTGAGCATCGGGATTCCAGCGAAAGGCCATGTCCAAGCGGCGCTTGAGCATGCCGATTTGGAAATCCGCAGTCGTTGCGAAGGAATCTTTGACGAGATTGTGTTGCGTGAACGCGAGCACATGATGATCGAATTCTTGTCGGGCACGATTTCCGCAGAAAACCTGCCAGGATGGTCGACCTTCGTTTCGATTGCTGGTGATCCAGAGCAAGCGAAACCGCTGTTTGCCAGGATGTTGGAGTCGGAGTGGGAATTCATTGAAGACGTGGTAGACGTGAACGACGAAAACACTGTTGCGGTTGCCAGCGAAAACGCAAGTCGTTATTTGGCTAACCGCGTCAACATGATCCAGCTGTCGCTTCGCAGCCCCAGTTCACGCCTGACCGAGGGAACACTGTGCGCGTTATTATTCGCGGCGAGTTTTCCAGACGTTGATCTAAGCATGTCGAATTCGCTGTTTCCGATTTGCTCGCACGGCGAACGATATTTGATCGGCGAAAATCGTGAAGTGTTTTCGGCACTGCTTTCGCGAGTTGTGTTGAAACCGCAGAGCGACTACACGCTCGCCACCCGCCTTCACTTCTGCGCAAGATATGGCCTGGCCGAGGGAGTGCAGTTGGCGCGAGAAGTCGTCAGCAACGTTGCCACGCGAAGTTTCATACGACAGCAAGGAATCCTATTAATCGCTCGGTTTGGCAACTTGGCCGATGACCAGCAGACACTTGACAAGCTGCTGGCTGATTCGACGGCTGCAATCGGCAGCAGCAGTGTGCAAATCCGCGACGTAGCACTCGCGGCACTGATTCATCTAAACGGCGAGAATCCAATCGACTATGGATTTAAAAGCACAGTTCGATCCAGCGACGCCGTGTTTGTCGTGAACACGCTCGGGTTTGATAGCGAACAAGACCGTGTTGCAGCATTCGAGAAATGGGTAGCTCGTAGGAAGTAACCGAGCGAGCGATGGCCAAACAAAAAAAAGCCTGGACCAAAACGGTTCAGGCTTTTTGAGTTTTCAGATTGCAGCACGAATCACTTGCGACGGCGAACGCCAATCAAGGCAAACAATCCGCAAACAACCAATACCGAAACACTTGGCTCCGGTACGGCAGCAGCTTGGCGAGGCCCTTTTTCGTAGCCTTGACCTTGGAAAGCGGCAACGAAATCGGAACTATCGAAGTCACCGTTTCCGTCCCAATCGCCTTCCGCCCACGTCGAATTGCCAGGAACGTTGTCTTCGTATTCGCCGGCGCTGAACACGGTAACGAAGTCAGAGCTGTTGAACTCGCCATCGAGGTTCGAATCGCCAAAATAGGTGTTCTTGAGTTCTTCGACCCATCGGACTCGGTCCTGGCGGTCAAGCGTACCGTCGCCCGTCAGATCAAACGATGGACCTCCACCGTCGCGGATTGCACCGCTCAATAGGTCGATATCAATCGCATCGAGGTCGCCGTCATTGTCGAAGTCGCCTTCAACTCCGCCACCTGGAGAAAGCTCCAGCGTGAACCCATTCAGGATCGGGTTGTTGTCAGGCGCGGCAGCGTTACTTCCACCGAGCTCGATATTCAACGTGTTGTCGCCAGCTACAAAAGTGTGCGTGAAGTATGCAGCTTGTGAACCGTTTGCGATGCCGTCCTGCATCAGCTGGATGTTGAAATCGTCGACGGCAAGTTCGCCTTCGATCGAAATGTCAAATCCACGATCGCAGCAGTTTTCGGCGAACAACAATTGAAGTTTGTATTGCTCGCCTTCTACAACGTCGGCCTCGATTTCCAGACCTGGCGGCACGTTCCAGCGAATCGACTGCATGACACTTTCCAGCTCGTCATCAGCTTCCGAGTCACCATAATCTGCGCCCGGATGCCAGTCGAGAATTTCGTTGGCGTCGGTAATGAAAACGCCTTCCGACTCGCCATCGAACATTCCCTGCTCAGATCCGTCCGTAAATTCTGCGTCGCCGACAATTTGTCCTCCCAAACCACCGACATCGACCGCGTAGACAAACGTGCCGTCAAAATCGAGTCCCTCACCGGGATCAGCACCCGTAAAGAATCCGATTTCGCCAAAGTAAACGTTTTCGTTTTGCACTGGCGGTGGTGGTGGCTGAGGAATGTCTTCCGTGCTGTATTTTTCGTAGTAGTACGTTCGAACTTGGCCCAGCTCGGCTTCAGTCAGAACTCGGTCGTAGATCAGGATCTCCGAGATATCGGCATCGCTGACTTCGGCCGGATACACGCCGACAGATGCAATTCCCAGCGTCCCAGGGACTCCTCTGGGGGCACTACTTGTTGTGAGGTTGGCGTTGTTTACGAAGAACGAACTCGAGCTTTCCGTGCCAACGGTATCTTCGACGTAGATGCGATCGACTTCGGCGGCCTGCATTCCAACCCAACCTTCTGCGTAGTGCCCGATCTGTGCCGACCACAGTCCGTGCAGCCAGTTGATATCGCGGCTTTGCAGAGTTCGACCTTGGATGCCTCCGTAGTACTGATTGACAATGAATGCTGTGTAAGGTCGCTCGAGAACTAATTCGTCCGCGATCGCCATCCCATCACCTTCGGCCCCGTCGAGACGGATCGCTGGCAGGCCGTTCATCACGTCCGATTCCCAAGTCGGCTGATAAAAATCATCGTCTTGGTATGCGTGGAAATCGTTGCCGCTCTTGTCGAGCCAAAGTGCAACCGGATCGCCGGCACCAGCGGGGACCGACTGACCAGAGTCTTGGAAGACTGTTGCCGGATCGGTCGCGTCCAGCCACAACAAAATGCCGTCCGTCACCGGCGGCGTTGCGTAACAGACTGTTGATGCGGCCGCCGCCAGGCCCACCGCTACACAGCGAATCAAAGTGAATCTCATCCTCGTTTCTCCAGCTTGAAAAAAACATCTATTCAGTGCAGTCGATCATCGAGACCCAGGAAACCCGCTGCGAAAAGGCCTACCAAGCTCCTGGATTCTTGTGGTCCAAAGCTAACCGATTAGGTACGTCAATTCAATAAAATCCCGGCGACAAACGTGCAAATTCGTTCGTCGAAAGACCTAGTTTGCGAGATCTCAAGCCCACCTCTTGGGGCAAGCAAACATACGTGCGTTCCCGTTCGCCTGCGTGAACCGGTACAATGGGCGAAACGAATCACACAAGGAGAAATCGATGTCGCCGTTCTCCACGAAAGATACTGAAAGACTAAACAGCGATCTTATCCGAGTCGGATCTAGACGTTGGTTCTTGCAAGCAGGGATGGCTGGACTGGGCGGCGCTTCCCATTTCCTGGCGTCAAACTCTCAGGCAGAAGTCAAAGGAGCGGCTCCGGCCAAGGACCGAAAGGCGGTGATTCTGTTCTGGCTGTCGGGCGGTCCCAGTCACATTGACATGTGGGATCCAAAACCTGACGCACCCAGCGAAATACGTGGGCCGTATCGCACAATTGGCACTCGAATTCCAGGAGTTCACTTCAGTGAGCACCTGCCGCTACAAGCGTCAATCGCCGACAAGATTTCCATTATTCGTTCGGTCGATTGTTCGGCCAGCAATCACACTCCCATCACGATGCAGGCAGGAAATCCGTTGGCGAGACGCACGGACGATGGCCGAGACGGAGCCGGATATCCAGCGATGGGATCGGTCGCGGCGAAGTTCCGAGGCCCTAATCATCCTGCGATGCCGCCGTTTGTTGGGCTCGCCGATTCATGGAAGTCGGACGTTTGGGAAGCGGGGCACATGGGTGCTCGGTATGCTCCCGTAAAAGGCCATGAACTTGGCGGGCGGTTTGCGGTGCCCGAAGGTATCAACGTCGCTCAGTTGCAAGACCGCGAGAACTTGCGTCAACAACTTGACCGCTTTGGCCGGCAGCTGGACGCAAACCAATCGCTTGACCGGGTCGATCGGTTCAGTCGGCAAGCATACGAGATGGTGCGATCTGGCAGAGTTCAACAAGCGTTCGATGTCGAGCAGGAAACTCGACAAACTCGCGGAGCTTATGGTGAGACGAGCATCGGGCAAAAAGCACTGCTTGCCCGGAGACTCGTTGAGGCTGGCGTAACGTTTGTGCTTGTCAGCGGCGCATGGGGGTACTTCGACCATCATGGCGACAACGTTCGCTGGGGCGGAATTGGAAAAGGACTCACGCCTTTACTACCTCGAGTCGATCAAGTCATGTACGCGTTGGTCAACGATCTCGCGCAACGATGTCTGCTCGACGACACGCTGGTCTTGATGATGGGCGAATTCGGTCGGTCGCCCGTGATCAATAAGGAAGCTGGACGCGATCATTGGACGCCAGTCATGTCGATGATCATGGCAGGCGGTGGACTTAACCATGGCCAAGTCATCGGATCGACCGACGCTCGCGGAGGCGAAATCGCAAGCAGCCCCGTTCGCCCTCAAGATTTGGCCGCCACTACGTTTCGACATTTGGGGATCGATCTTGGCGCGCACTGGACAAATCCCAACGGCCGCCCGATTCCAATCGTCACCGAAGGCGGACGTCCAATCAGTCAACTCGGCTGAGCTGAACTAGAACACTCGCGGCGCGACATGCGTCTTGGAGGCAACGATGATGAAGTCCACTCGACGTGGTTTCTTAGCGACCACTACGGCGTCCGCGTTGGGTTGGAAAGCCGGCCAAGCATCCGCTGGAGAGCGGCCGCACGTGTCGGACCCTCGAGCAACCGACGGCGACGAACGATTCGAGCCAAGTTGGGACGAGCAGTTGACAATCTCGGTCGGCCAGAAATCTGGCGATATGATCGGGAACGATGACAAAGTCCTGCAAGCGGCGGTCGACTACATCCGCCGATTCGGCGGAGGCACTGTCAAAGTTTTGCCGGGAACGTACTGGCTAAGAAACGCTGTGACGCTACCATCGCGAGTTCGAGTTGTGGGCAGCGGTGCGGATTCGATCGTCACGAAAATCGCGTCGACGTCGGTTGAACTTGTGGACGATTCTGATTGGTACGATCAGGAGATCACGGTCAGTGGCAATGAGTTTCGCGTCGGTGACGGCGTCGTGCTTCGGGCGAAAAATCCTCATGACGGTGGCGACACCGTGATCAAGCGAACATTGGTTGCTCGATCGGGCAACCGGTTTAAGCTCGATAAGGGACTGCGAGAAAACCTGTGGTTAAGTGGCAAACCGACGTGCGCGTCTCTTTTCCCGCTGTTCACCAGTGAACACGCGTCCGACGTAGTGATCGAAAACATTACGCTCGACGGAAACAAAGTGAACAACGAAAACTTCAACGGCAACTACGGCGGATGTGTCTTTTTGCAAGATTGCAACCGCTTCACGTTTAGAGGCGTGACCGCACGAAACTACAACGGTGACGGAATCAGTTTTCAAGTTTGCCATGATGTCGTGGTTGAAGATTGCCACAGCCATGACAACGCAGATCTAGGCGTTCACCCAGGATCTGGCTCGCAGCGGCCGGTGATCCGGAACAACCGATTGGAACGTAATAATCTTGGCTTGTTCTGGTGTTGGGGAGTGAAGTACGGGCTCGCTGAAGGCAATCGAATACACGCAAACCGCAGCTATGGAATTTCGATCGGACACGCCGACACCGACAATGTCATGCGCAACAACGAGATCACGACTAGCGGCAAGATCGGAATTCTGTTCCGCGACGACGCCCGAGGTCATGAC
>JAGQPC010000693.1 GCA_020426925.1 Planctomycetales bacterium
AAGGCCAAGCCCATAATCGATGGCTGCTTTAATCAGAGCCAGCCCATCGTCAGTCAGGTTGTCGTAAATTGGTGCACCGTCACCCGCTTGCCCCAGCCACAACCCGATTCGAATGTCAGCCGCAGCTGTTCCGTCCTCCATGATCGCTCCTTTGTCGTACACAAACGACGTCGCATATTTTCCTTCCGGGTCGACCGATCCGATGACCGTTACACCTTCACCCATCGTTTCGGTGAGCCCCCAGTTGAGACTGTACGGATCTTCGTAAACGCTTACTGTTCCCGAGAACCCACCCGCCATCGGATGGCTGGGATCTAGAATATAGAACTCGGTTTGGCCTTCGTTGAAATCTTCTTCCGGGTCTTCGTCGATGTTGGCGCGCTGAGTGTTGCCAAAATCTTCGAACTGGATGTCGCCGGTCAACGCAGCTTCATCCCAAGCGTATGCTTCTGCCCAGATCTGTGGCACTTCAACTTCTTTGATGAAGGTTTCCGATCCGTCGTGTGTTGACGCAGATCCCAGCGATTCTGCAATGTAAACAAGATCGGCTTGTTCGGCGGCGTCGATTTGGTCTTCGTCAATTGCGACATCAGTATCCAAAAAGGTCACCGTGTGACCGAGCGATTCCATGTACTCGGCCAACAACTCGTCAAAAGCAAGATTGGCTTGAGACTGCATGAACAGAATCTCAGCAGAGTGTCCCGGCCCCGCGCAGCCAACGACCAACAACGCCATCAATAGAAACCGACGCATCGTACTTCCTCCAGAAAAGACTACGTACTCATCTACTAACGATTGTGCCTCCAATCTGGATGGCGATAGTATCGCTAGTAAAAAGATGCGTTTCAATGATTTTTTGGAGAATTGCGTGGCAATGTAGATTTTCCACCAGAAGGTAAGAATGAGGCCCTGCCGAGTCCGTTCACTTGCCCGGACGCACGTTTGCTAGAATCTCGTCGGAGTTTAGCACGACGAGGCTGCTTCGACTCAAGTCATCAGATGATCCATTCCAGACCCAAACGGACTTGTCGTCACACGCTGCGAACAGTGACTTTCCGTCAGGCGCGAAGGCAACGTCCGTTACGGCGTTCGGAATAGGCAGATGCCCCAGCTGACCTCGAGCCTCTACGTGCCACAGCCGGACGCCGTGGAATCTCGTGCCGATTGCAAGTGTCAAACTGTCTGGAGAAATCGCAATCGATTGGGCTTGGACGCCCGATGTGATGATTTCAGTTTTACGACGTTCGTCCATTTCGTACATCGATACTCTGCCGTCGTGAACGACGACAAATCGGTCTCCACCTGGAAAAAACGACAAGTCCATAACGGCACCGCTAGCAAACGGCACTGTGTCACGCTCCATTCTTGACCGAACATCCCATAACGTTGCGACGCCGTGGTTGCCATCGTGACGTCCACCGCCGGCGACGAGAATCCTACCATCGGGCGAGAACTCCAGCGCAAAGATATCAGGGTCGAGACCATTCACCTTTGGCAGCGGAGCGAACTCGTGCAAGAATTCTCCGGTGTTTGCGTCCCAAAGTTTTACGGAGCGGACTTTTGAGTTGCCTGCCGAAGCGAGTAGCTTTCCATCGGGTGAAAACGCGACGGCATAGACGACGTCTGTGTAGCCCGGCAAATCGACTCGCGGTGCGTTTTGGTCCTGTCCCCATGTTCGCACTTGCCCATGTTTGCGCCGCCGCCCTCCGCCGGTTACCAGAACTGGTTCCGTCGGTGAGAAGTCCAGCGAGAAAACGTGCTCTACCGACGCTAATCCGTGAAGAGGTTCCTGAAGTTCCAACGTGTCCAGATTCCAAAACTGTACGCCTCCGCTGCCGGTCTCCATCCCTTGCGTCCCCCAACCGACTGCCAAGATTCCTTGCTGTGGACACAACGCCAGTGATGTATCGACTTCACGGTAATTGCACGGCGGATCACGGAAGCTCGAATCGATTTTCCACTGTCGGACATTTCCGTTGTTCGAGCTGCTGGCCAACATCTTTCCATCCTTGGAAAAGGCCAGTGAACTGATTGTTGTCGTGTGCCCAACGAACGTTTCCACCAAGCGCTCGAATTCAATATTCCAGAGTCGAACCGTTCTGTCGTCACCAATCGCTGCTAATAGTTTTCCATCGGGCGAAATAGTTAGGTCTGAATATGAAATGGACGGCGAATCAAATAAAAC
>JAGQPC010000694.1 GCA_020426925.1 Planctomycetales bacterium
CGACCATGATCTCGATGCCGTACAGAGTGTCGCCCTTCGGCTTATGGTTGCGAATGTATCCTTCGTCGGCGACGGCTTTCCAGTTGTGCCATTCCAAAGCAGGATCGTACTCGAGCATCAAGCTTGATGATGAGGCAGCGAGCTTCCCGTCGATCTCGATACAGATTTGCCCTTCGGGAAAGATTGCCAGCTGGCTTTCAATCTGATCACGTCCCCACGGCTGCATTCCGGGAAAACACTTTTTTGCCATTTCTGCGAGCGCATCGTAGTCATCCATGGTGAGTTGGCGGACGACGATATTCCACTCGAATTCCTTTAGATCAAGCGGTTCCATGGATCAGACTCTCTTGCATGGGTTAGTGGCTACAGCGTAATTTGTCGGGCGCGCTTGCATGTCGCAAAGTGGTCACGGACGCCATCTGACGTTCGCAGCACCCTGGCAATGTAGCAGAAAACGAGAAACACGACGTGAACTTCTTTGACACGCCATTGCGGCGCAAAATTTTATTCGCGGCTTTGTATCTAAGCGAGGGGGCACCGATCGGATTCTTGTGGCTCGCGTTGCCGACTCGGTTACGAGCGCGCGACGTCCCATTGGAACAAATCACATGGCTGACCGCTGTGTTGGTGCTACCGTGGACTTTCAAGTTTGCATGGGCTCCGCTGGTCGATGCATTGCAGACGCGATGGTGGACGCTACGACACTGGATCATAGCAGCACAGACACTGATGGGCGCGACGCTTCTGCCACTGATCTGGATTGAACCGGTCCGGCAGTTTGATTTCTTGGCCTCGCTACTTTTGACGCATGCATTCGCAGCAGCAACGCAAGACGTGGCCATCGACGCGCTCTGCATTTCGGCAACAAAGCCAGAAGAACGCGGGCAATACAATGGCTGGATGCAAGCCGGAATGCTGATCGGCAGAGCGACACTGGGCGGCGGCGCGTTGGTGCTCGGAACCTACATCGGAGAACAGGCGGTTGTCGGATTACTGGTGCTCGTCACGACGTTTTCCATGGTGTTGGTGATCCTGTCGCCCGTACCCCAAGCCGATTTCGACGTCGGCCACCGCGGTCGGCTCGACGAACTGTGGATGGCAGTTCGAGTCGCAATCAGCCAATCGAACACATGGATTGGACTGCTGTTTGGTCTTACGGGCGGTGCGGCATTCAAGTCGCTGGAAGTGATCTACGGTCCGTTTCTGGTCGACCGAGGCTTCGACAACGAAACGATCGGCTGGTTTTCGCTCGGGCCGATGATCGGTGCGATGGTGGTGGGTTCCGTGTTCGGCGGTTGGCTGGCGGACCGCGCTGGTCGGCGGAGCTGCGTTGCCGGCTCACTCGCATTTATTGCCTTGGCCGTTTTGGGATTGGCGGCGGCCGATTGGTTGATGCAAGGCGAAGGAGGTTGGTACTTGTGTGTCTTGCTTGCGACAGCGGCATTTGGGATCGGAGTCTTTACCGCTTCGTCGTATGCGATGTTCATGGACGTGACGTCTCCGAGAATCGCCGCCACGCAATTCAGCGCATTCATGGGCTCTACCAACGGGTGCGAGTCCTGGTCGAGTTACGCTTCCGGCCAGATCATCGCTCGCCAAAGTTACCCCACTGCGATGGCGATTATGAGCGTTGCCTCGCTACTCGCACTGCCGCTCGTCTTTCTTTTGCATCCGCGTCGCCAAATGTCTCCACCGTTGCAGCTCGACGACCGATCAACCCGTTGAACAGCGACACTTCATCAGACAACCGAAAGTTCCGTGGATTCATATGAAATGAATGAGTGTATGAGTGGGTGGCCGATGCCCAACTTGTCGATCCGTTTTTGAATCGATTCGAGATTCATCTTGGCTTTGTCATTGGTCGGGTCGACGCGAATCGCCTCGCGAAAATGGAAAACAGCTTGCTGCAAATTACCAGCCGCTGCGTAGATGACGCCCAGATTGTTATGACCTTCCGAGTGGTTCGGGTCGATCGACAACGCGTGCTTCAAGTGCTTTTCTGCTTCGGCAAAATCCCGGTTCATTCCGAGTTCTCGGCCAAGGAGCGACAGCGCCTGAACGTGATCCGGATCGAGGTCGATCGTCTTTCTCAAACCGGCGAGTGCGACTTTCTTATTGCCTGCGCGGTGGAACGCTCGGGCGAGATTGAAGTTCGCGTGGACGAAATCGGGTTGCAGCATAATCGCTTGCTTAAACTGTTCCATCGCCAGCTCGTCAAGATGCTGACGCTCGTACGCGACGCCCAAATTGTTAAACGCAGCGGCGTTATTTGAGTCAGCGTCGATTGCTTTCTTGAATTCAACAATCGCCTCCGAGATTTTTTCCTGTTTCAGAAGTTCGGTTCCCAGTCGATCGTGAACTCGGCTGTAGCTTGGCTGGTCCTTGCTGAGCGACTGGGCCAGACTGATCGCTTTTTCGTCCATCAGCTTGAGTTGCGGCGGTTTGGGCTGAGCGGCAAGGGTGCCAGATTCCAAATCATTCAACAACGTTCTCAGCGCGCCGGCAGCAACTTGACTTCCAAGTCGCGATGGGTGCAAGGCGTCACCGTTGGTATAGGCCAACCGAAAATTCAAGGAATCACCGGATTCCTCGTGGTGCTGTCGAAAGAACTCAGAAAGACGAGCGACCGGGATTTGGTTCATGCCCGCTAAGTGCTCAATGATCAGTAACGATCGTGTTTCGTCCATGAAGCCGACGTTGACAATCTCTTCATTCAAAAAACGAGGCCACACGACGATGAGCGGTTTAAAGCCATGGTCGCGAGCAAGCTTTCCGAAACGCTGCACACCTTTCACTACATTGTTGTTGCCGATCGCCTGCTGGTTCAGGGCGACTGGGTCGAGTTCCATTCCAAAGTGAAACCAGTTCCACTGCACGCAGGCCAGTCGAAACAAATGAGATCGCGCGAACAAGCTGTTGACCAGTGCGGGCCGATCAATCGTTCCTCCCAGTGCAAAAGCTTCACGATTAAAGTTGTCGAAATCGTTTTCGACAAAGAGGAGAACGACAACGTCAGGATCGAACGCCAAACCTTTAACTTCTAAAAGCTCGATTTCAGCAAGAGTGCAATACGCACTGACACCGAAATTCAAGACCTCCGTCGCGGGGCCAAGCTGTTGCTCGAGCTGTTGCGAAATCGTTTGGTCTTCGGGCAGCCCGTACCCTTCCACAACGCTATCGCCTAACAAAAGGACTCGTGTGACTCCTTCAGGTTTCTCGAGCGACCGTGGCTTGTCTCGCTGGCCATGGGAGTTCGTGCGTTCGTAACTGTCGATGAAATCGGGGTTGTTGCTGGCGTAGTTGGACTTCAGTTCGAACCCCAACACTGGGTTGGTCGAGCGTTTGTAAACACAATCGCTGGATTCTAACTGAATGGCCTTAAGTTCGGGTGCAGAACCGAATGACCGCACAACGACTTCACCGATTGCAAGACAGACGACAACCGCGACCAGTGACAGAGCTGGTTTCGCAAGCTTACGCGGCGCGGCTGATAATCGGCTTTTGAGGGGCATGACCGAATGCGTCAGGCGAGCGGAGAATTAACTTTTACCTGGTGTGCGACGGACTTCTTGCCAACTTCCGGTCCGTCGCTGAGATGAATCGACGGACTGGAAGTCCGTCGTACGAGTTCCTACAAACTTCTAACGACTTCGGCGGCGCAGTGCGAAAATCACTAATCCGCCAGTCAGCAGCGCCAAGGAAGACGGCTCAGGCACTGCCGGAGGAACAGGACCCTGTTCATAGCCGCCGTCAGAGAAAGCAGACACAAAATCGCTGCTGTCAAACTTGCCATCACCGTTCCAATCACCTTGCCCCCAATCAGCAGATCCTTCCTTTTCGTACAGGCCCGCCGAGAAAACGGTGACAAAGTCGCTGCTGTTAAACTCGCCATCAAAGTTCGCATCGCCAAACCACGTATGCTTGAGTTCCTTCACCCACACGCTGCGATCTTGCCCATTAACCACTTTGTCATTGTTAACGTCGAAATCGAGATTGTTTGTTTCGGCTCGAACTTCGGCCGATAGCAGTTCGATGTCGATGACGTTCAGTTCGCCATCGTTGTTGAAGTCACCCGGCAGACCACCGCCGCGTGTTGCAGCATCGTACTGGGCTTTGATGCGTTCAGCTGACAACGCGACGTTGTACAAAGCAACTTCATCGATAACGCCTTCGAAGTATCCTCCTCCACCCGTCGCGTTAACGCCCGGAAATGCAGTTTCGCTTTGGTGATAACCAATAGCCGAATCGTCGCCATGCGCAAATAGATGACCAATTCCGTCTTCTTGGCCAATCGCCTCGCCGTTGAGAAACGCCGTCATGGTTCCATCGAATCCTTCGGGATCAAGCACCAGCGACATGCCGACTTGGTAAGTCTGACCTGCTTCAATCGGAGCACCGATCGCAATGATCTCCATGCCTGCATTGTCAGTCGGCCACGGACTTGCAATTCCGCCGCCGTCACCTGCTGCTCGATTCCAGGCGCCGACGAAAACTTGTCCTTCGTGCACATAAACGTTCAAGCCACGAGTGGTCCCGCCCTGCTCATAAATGACTTGCGGGTCACCCGGGTCGGCATCGGCGGCTTGAAACCAAAGAACAACGGACTTTTCATCCCACGGACCGCCCAGATTCAAATCTTGGGCGTCGTTCAATCGCAGCTGCGAGAAGTCGCCATCGAATCGAACAGCCGTACTATTTGGATCGGAAGCGATTAAACCATGGACGCCTAATTCAGCATCCGAGTACTCGCCGCCATCAATGTCTAGCGCGCCAATATTCTCTGCTAATTCACCCTCGTCCGTGTCATCCATCCTCCACCAAAAATCAGGTTCGTCTGCTTCAACCTCCTCTGCGAATCCGGCGAAAGCCGAACGTGCTGGACTGAGAACAGCCAGCGACACCAACACGAGTAAACCAAGTCTCCAGCACACATCGATACGTTTCTTCACTACAATGCCCTTTCAACGAATCAAAGCCAAGGAATTACCTGACCTCTGTCGCTGTTCCATGTGCATGCAAATCTCGCTGTGGCTACCTGAATGCTCGCGAAAGTTCGTCGCGGCATCAGAGTGACTTGTTTCGAAATCGATAGCTCATCGAATTTGCTTTACACTTTAGGCGGCATTGTGGGCGAGCGACGCACGAGATGCAAGGTTTTCGACTGAATTTTCGAGACTTCTTGTGACTGGCAAAGATCTGAGCGGCGGTTTGATCCTTTCCAATGACACGTCATTTAGGTCGTTCCCGCATGACCGCGAGCGTCCACAATAGCGAGAAGAAGTTCCGTGTCACGCCCGCTGTTGCCAAAGAGGTTTCCGCATATTGCGAGTTGAGCTACTCGTTGGCCGTCATACACGGCCGCGCGGAATGCTGGTTCGCCTTTGCGATGAGACGGACACGACGCTTCATCTGGAGCGGACCCAGTGTACCGGCGGACGTATGTTTAAGAGCTAAACGCTCGAAACTCCATGGCGAAAGTGTCGGCGACAGCCTTGTTTGTTACGTTGCCACCATAGATGTTGACGGCATGCACGAGCCCAGGATACACCAAACACGCTCTGTTGAAACCATCATTAGCAATGCTCAGAACGTAGGGAAACGTCACGTTGCATAGCGCGTACGTGCTAGTACGTCCAACGGCTCCAGGCATGTTTGCCACACAGTAGTGGACGATGTCATCGACGATGAATGTTGGCTTCGAATGCGTGGTGGGACGTGACGTTTCAGTACAACCGCCCTGGTCAACCGAGACGTCGATCATCACGGCTCCAGGCTTCATCAGTTTAAGATCCTCTCGAGTAACCAACCGCGGGGCGCGCGCACCTGGAATCAGCACACAGCCGACTACCAAATCGGCCAACCGCAGCTGCTCAAGGATGTTGTGCCGATCGCTAAAGAGTGTATTGACATTGGCCGGCATGATGTCTTCTAGGTAGCGCAACCGGTTGACGTTTGTGTCAAGAATGACAACGTCTGCTTGAAATCCAGCAGCGATCTGTGCGGCGTTCTTGCCAACCACTCCCCCACCAAGAATAACGATATGAGCCGGTTGCACACCGGGTACGCCACCCAAAAGAATACCGCGCCCTTCCTGTGGACGTTCCAGATACTTGGCACCCTCTTGGATGCTCATCCGGCCGGCAACTTCGCTCATTGGAGTGAGGCATGGTAGGTCCCCATTCGCACCTTGCAGAGTTTCGTAAGCTATTGCCGTCACCCCTGTGTCCAGCAATGCGCGAGTTAATTCTTCATCAGCAGCGAAGTGGAAATAAGTGAAGAGCAATTGTTCACGCCGCAACATTGGCCACTCAGAAGGCTGAGGTTCCTTCACTTTCACGACAAGCTCCGCTTCGCCGAATACTTGATCGGCCGAATCAACGATCATGGCACCGTTCTCAGCATAGAGCTCGTCGGGAATGCCACTGCCGATACCGGCACCTCGTTCCACAAGCACTCGATGACCTTTGCCCGTCAGCTCCTCAACACCAGCTGGAATCATGGCGACACGGTACTCATCCTGTTTGATCTCGCGTGGAACTCCAACGATCATTGCTTGCTCCGTTCGATTTCGAACACGGGTCGACACCAAGAGACTAGATGTGTTCTGAGGTCAATCCATGAGAGGAATTCATGAGAATAAAAAAGCAAAACTGCACGAACAGTGGACAATGGCATTGCAATACGGAATGGTAGCGCTAGTCGGGTATGGCAACCATTGCCACCCACCACGGTTTGGCGCCTGTCGCGTAGGTTCCGATTCGAGAAAGCACCCCGCTGGTGGCGATTTGATACACTGCCAAGCGATTCGAACCTTCGCCGGCGGCGACGAGGAATTTACCTGACGGATCGATCGCGAAACCTCGTGGCGTTTTTTCCGTTCGGAAGATGCCGACTCTGGTCAACTTGCCAGAGGAAGCATCGATCGAGAATCCGGCGATGCTGTCGTGGCCACGGTTGGATGCGTACACGAATTTGCCGCTGGGATGTAGCTCCATGCGAGCACAACTGTTTGGCTTGTCGTAGCCATCAGGCAGCGTACTAAGCGTTTGCGTCGGCTTCAGCGTGCCGGTGTTCTCGTCGAACGCGAGGGAAGTAATACTGCTCCCTTGCTCCAGATCGGTGAACGCAAATCGGTTGTTTGGATGCAACGAAAAATGACGAGGTCCAGTGTTCGATTCGAACTGCACTTTTTCCGCAATCGAGTTTGGTGCTAACGTGCCATCGCTTTCCTTGAAATGAAACTGAAAGATCGCGTTCGGGCCCGTGTGCGGCACAAACGCCCAGCGGTTTGTTTTATCGGTTACGATGCCGTGAGCTTTGTCATCGGTGGCGTACCACGTGCCGTCGCTGGAGATCCTGCCTTTTTCTGAAACGCGATGTATCGCCGCTTTGCCCGTGACGTAGTACGCGGTCAGCAAGAACTTGCCCGTTTTGTCGAACTCGACATACGCCGGATCGACGTCTACTTTCACTTCATTGATGAGCGAAAGCGTGCCATCGTTCGGATCGATGGAAAAGCTCACCAGCTTGCCGACGTCTCGCATGGCCGCAACCATGAAGTTTTTGCTCGGATGGACCTTTATGCCGCCAGGATCTCCCGGCGTGGCTTGCTTTCCAATTTGCGTCAACGCGCCGGTGTCATCCAGCAGATAGATTTCGATTTTGTTTTCGGCTGATAGAGAAACGTAAACGAATGCCGCAGCGAACGCTGGCGAACACAAAACAGTGCAAATCAGGAAACACGTTAGGCGCAGAATCATCGCGTTGCTTTCTTGTTTGACAAATGTGTTTAGAGATGGATCACGCAAGAATATCGTGCACAACTTCTCCGTGTACGTCCGTGAGCCTGAAATCTCGGCCAGCATAGCGGTACGTCAAACGCGTGTGATCGAATCCTAGCAAATGCAACATCGTCGCGTGCAAGTCGTGAATTGAGACTCGGTTTTCGACCGCTTGAAATCCGAAATCGTCGGTCGCTCCGTAGATCGTACCCGCTTTGACTCCGCCACCCGCCATCCAAATCGAAAATCCCCAGTGATTGTGGTCTCGTCCTTGAGCCGCGCCCGAGCCGTTTTGCTCCATTTCAACGGACGGAGTCCGACCGAATTCGCCGGTACACAGAATCAGAGTTTGGTCGAGGAGGCCTCGTTGTTTGAGGTCGGTGATCAGAGCCGCCAGACCTTGATCGCATTCGCTGGCGACCTGTCGATGTGCCGACTTGATGTTCGAATGGCTGTCCCATGGCTGCATGTTACCGTGCCACGTTTGCACGAAACGAACGCCGCGCTCGACTAGCCGTCGCGCCAACAACAGCTGCCGATTCTGCGGAGTCGTGCCATAAAGGTCCAGAATGTATTGAGGCTCGCGAGAAATATCGAATGCGTCAGTTGCCGCTGACTGCATTCGATACGCAAGTTCGAACGAACGGATGCGTGCTTCGAGCGCCGCCTCGTGAGGCCGTTCGCTGAGGTGCCTTTGGTTGATTTGTTGCAGCAACGTGAACTGTTCGTTTTGTTCCGACGGCGACATGCGTTGATTCTGCACGTTCGCGATGAGTTTCGTCGGATCGGTTTGCGACGTGTCGACATGTGTGCCTTGGTAGATACCTGGCAAAAACGCGGATCGCCAATTTCCTGCGCCGCCGACAGGAAAGCCGCCCGGACACAGTGCGACAAATCCAGGCAGGTTTTGATTCTCGGATCCCATGCCCCAAGTCAGCCATGATCCAACGCTGGGCCGAACCAACCGCTGATCGCCTGTGTTCATCAGCATCAACGACAGCTCGTGACTCGGCAGCTCCGCAAACATCGATCGCACAACGAGCAAATCGTCAGCACACTTTGACAAGTGCGGAAAGATATCGCTGATCGGAATTCCACTTTGCCCAAACCGCTTGAACGTGAATGGTGATGGCAACGCAACTCCAGTCCGACGTTCTGTCTGCAGATTCTCAAACGGCAACATTTGCCCGCCGCGTTTGGTGAGTTCCGGTTTTGGGTCGAACGTGTCGACTTGAGAGACGCCTCCGTTTAGAAAAACGTGAATGACATGTTTTGCCTTGCCAGGGAAATGTGTTTCTCGTCCGTTCGAGTCCGACGTAGCAATTCCGGCGAGCGCCAGACTGCCCATTCCCATTCCGGCCCGCTTTAACATTAGGCGGCGCGAAATACTTTCGGATGCTGCCGTGTTTGCAATTGGACGCATCGTCGTTGCTCCATAGTTTGTGGCTTTCCCGCGAACCATTATAGCCGTAACCGTCTCCTTCCGCCCATCGACGCATTGAAACGTACCCTACGACTGCGTATTTTAATGCTAACCTAGCTCCTGACCTTTCAGCGAACCGTGGAATGACCTCTAACAAAACCGATGTGTTCGAGTTTTTGAAGCGATTGGTCTCGATCGATTCTACCAGCTCAAGACCGAACCGTCCGGTGAGCGAAATGCTTGCCGACCGATTGGAGTCGCTAGGTTTCGACGTTCGGATTTCCAGCTACCTCGACGTGAAAGGGGTTGAGAAAACGAATGTTGTCGGGCGATTGCTTCCGACAAAATGTTCCGCGGATGCGCCGGGGCTCGCTTACTTTTGCCATTCTGACGTCGTGCCGGCCGATGACTGGTCACTTTCGCACGGCCCCTACGAATTAACCGAATTGGACGGCAGGTGGTATGGCCGAGGCTCCTGCGACATGAAGGGGTCGGCCGCGTGCATGCTGGCCGCGGTTGCTCGGATCGATCGCCAGCAGCTGAGCGCACCGTTCTATTTTATCTGTACAGCCGACGAAGAGATCGGCTTTGGCGGCGCTCGACACTTTGTGAACAACGACGATGTTTATGGAGAACTGATTGAACGACAGCCGCCGGTGATTATCGGCGAGCCAACCAGCCTACGCGTCGTTTACGCTCACAAAGGGATTCATGTTTTCCGAGCGACGTCCATCGGCAAGTCCGCTCATTCGTCGTCGCGAGAAGGCATCAACGCGAACCTCGCCATGATCCCATTTTTGGTTCGCATGAAAGAACTTCGAGACCAGTCGTTGGCGGAAACTCGTTTTCAACATGACGAGTTTGATCCGCCCGACGTATCCTGGAACATCGGCATCAACGATTTTACATATGCTTCCAATGTCACTCCAGGCCAAAGCGTTTGTACTATCTTTATTCGGCCGATGCCTGATCGCGATATTTCAGAACTGTTAGCTCAAGTTGAACTGGCCGCGAGCGAATGCGGTCTCGAGTTGAAAGTTGAGGCCCACGGCGACCCGTTCTACACCGATCCAAACGCAAGAGTCGTCCGGGACGCATTGGAGCTAACGGGCCAACTGACCGCGCACACGGTTTCGTACGGAACTGATGGCGGCGAACTGACGGATCTCGAAAACATTATTGTCTTCGGCCCCGGCAATATCGCGCAAGCACACACTGCGGACGAATGGATTGCGATCGACCAAATCGAAAAAGGCATCGACGCCTTCGAGCGATTCGTTCGTCATTACTGCGTGGCGTAAACGCAGATTTCAAAGTCCACCGAGTTTGAACTTGTACGCTCCAAGCATCGTGTAGATGTTGATCAACGCGTTGTTCATCATCTCTTCGCCGGCGCCTAAGCTGACCCAGCTGACGGTCGGATCGGCTCCGTAGCCGCCTTCGGCTGCCGCTTCGATCGTTGGAAAGTACATGTTGTGGCCGTTGCAGTAGCCGAAGAAAAATGTCTCGTCAGCGCGTGAACGTTCTTTCAATCGAATTGCATGATTGCAAAAGAATTCACCCGAACCACCAACTAACGCCAGCTGTTCATTGATCAAAACGGTGGTGAGGTGAGGCTTGATTTTGCCTTGGGCGACTTCATCGACCACAACGGCATTCGTGAGTTCCGGAAAAAAAGCCAGACTAAACATCGAGCGGACGAGCGGATTATTGAGTGGCAACCTTGCTTCGAATTCGAATGTTTGATCTTTCGCTTGAATCGATGGCTTATCGGGGCGAGTAGTTGCTATCTTTTTGGCGAGCTCAACAACGTGTTCGCCAACTGCTTTGCCGTACGCTATGTGCCCGCGCGTGTCTTCATCAGTCCGCGTCGACATGTCGCCAGATGCTCCTTGCATGAAAATGCACGGAACGTTCATAGTGGCCTCAACCGTGCTCGCCATTTGCCCGGGCCAATCGGCCGAGAACCTCAAATCGGCAGCGGCAATCATCGTGGGATGTGCAGCGAAGTTTGCGATGATTACCAGTGGCTTGCCGTTGACATCATCGAACCGGATCACGCCTAGCTCTTGATCGACGGGCTTTGGCGTGATCTTGGAATGTCGATTTCGATTCATCGGCAGTTGCTTTGCTGCCCAACCAATTTGAGCATCCTGCAACTCGCCTGCAGCGGCGACGATCGTGTGAATCAGTTTTTGCTCGAGCTCCGCCGTGTACGCGATCGCGTCATCGAATTTGTCCTTGCCTTTTCCTTTTTCGTCCAGCAGTTCGAGCACTGGACCGTGGTGCGTGTGCGATCCGGACATCAAGACAAAATCGATACCGGCTTCTGCTTTGATCGCTGCACGGATCCGCGTCATCATGTCGTCACGAGGTGAGCGTCCGAGATCTAGCCCAACGATCGCAAGTGTTTTTGTCCCGGCCTGAATCACGCACGCCTTTGCATGCAGTGCATCCAGCACACCCGTCGATAGTTTGTCGTGACGTGCTCCATAACCCCACATCGGCGTCGGCCGAGTCGGCGTAATATTCTGCTTTGCAAATCCGACCTTGAATGTCTGGCCAAAGCAAGAACTTGAAATTGCGACTAAGAGTATGAACAGTCGAAACGGCATCGCGCATTCCTCGGTAGGTGTCGGTACATGGATAAACGAGTGGCACGTTCACCCATGAGTCTACTGACGCGAGACCGATTGTTCTACGAGGTACAGACACAATCGCTTGCGAGCAACTCGCCCATCACTACCAACTGATCGAGCTGCGGACAAAAAGCCCCGTCAGCAGTAGATCTTCGGAAATGTTGGCAAATGTTGCTTCGTGGATGTCGTCGACGAACATCGACCGCTCGTGCAGACCGAACCAATTCTGAAGTTCATAGCCTGCTTGCACCGAGAATCGGTTGTATTGCCAGCCAACGCCAGCTTGGCATTCGAGAAATGGCGTGGCGCCGTCTTGGCCATGCTGTATGTCGACTAGGACTACTGTGTCGTCGAAGTTCGTTTCGTAGTAGTTGGTGAGCGTTTCGCTGAACAGCAAACCGCCGCTGATGCCACCGAACAGCTGAAATCCGCCAGCGACCAACCAACTCGACTGCGTTCCCATGCGGAGGCCGGCTCCTCGCATCGCCGATCGTTTGTTAACGAGTGCGTTGACAAAGTCGCGACCGTCGTAGCGAACGTCTGATCGACGGGCAATATCTGCCCAACGCACGCCGCCGAATACTCGCATGTCAGTGAAGCGATTTTGAAAGACCGGCCGCTCTATAATCAAATCGAACACAGAGTAGTCGATGCTGATCAGCGCGTCGGCCGAATCGGCTTCTTCGTTTCCGTCGGGGTGGCTTTGCGTCGCGAACAGTTGACCAACGCCAGCTGGCCGTTCTGCGTGCGCAGCTCCTTCGGTGTCAAAGTATGTGTAGCCCAGTGAGACACTCCACTTCGTTGCAGTTTGATAGCCAAGTCGGCCGCGGACTCCCGTGTCGCTGCCATACGTAACGTCATGAATGCGGCCAACACCGATCGTCGTCGCGGTACCGTCTTCGGAAATCGCAAAATCGGAGCCACGAGTCACCGGTTTCCAGTTCAGGAATTCAGCCGACGCGATGATTCCGCTTTGGCAAACGTCAGGACAAGACGCTTCATTGCACTCGGTCGAAATCCACACTTCCTCGGAATTCACATGGATCGCTGAACCGCAAAGCACGATCCAAACGCTGATTAAACGACTCAACCGCATGGAATTCCCGTTTCTCGCCCACCGAATTTAGCTGCATGTAAAGCTGCTAGCTTCGAGTGGCCTTTGATTTGCGAATGAAGCTCGATAATTCCGCCGACGACACACGTCGACAAACATCGACCGATAGCCATCTCTTCGGCTATTACGGCCAGAAGTGTGATAATCCGAACGTTGAACCGCAACGTCCGCTTGAATTGACCATCTTTACAGCGTTGCTGCAGCCTGTCCGCGAATAGGTCGCGTGTGACTGTTTTACCGACTGCTGGCCAGCAAAATCGCGCCGTGCAAAACAACGTCTTCGCCGAGTTGTGCGGGAACGATTTCTGTGACATCGCGAAGTGGACGAAACGCATACTGATTGAACGATGAACGAACGGCAGCAAAAAATGGCTCACCGATCAAGGATACTCCTCCGCCAATCACGACAATTTCTGGGCACGTCAGAGTAACAGTTTGTGCGATTGCCCAACCAAGAGTTCGAGTCGCATTTGCCATCACGCCGCTAGCGGTTGCGTCGCCGTGTGCAGCGAGTGTCGCGATTTGTTTGGCTGATTTGGGCGCCGTTTCGTTGTGAGTCGCGAGCCTGTATTGATTTTCGATGCCGCTTCCACTGGAGATCGATTCGACGGTTTGCGTTTCGTCAGTGCATTCGGTGCCAGGGCGAAGATGACCGATCTCTGCAACTCCAGGGCGGTCGTTGCCGTACACTTTTCCGTCGATGACGAGGCCGCCACCGATGCCAGTTCCGACCGTGACATAGAAGACTCGTTTTTGTCCAGAGCCTGCTCCAACTGTTGCTTCGGCGAGAGCCGCGACGTTGCAGTCGTTGTCGACTGTAACAGGCAAACCGAATTCGCTCTGGCACCACGACGTGAAATCGAACCCGTCCCAGCCGGAAACGTGGTGGCTTGTGATCACTTTGTTGTTGAGCACTGGCCCGCCGAAGCCAACGCCAATCGCTTGAACGTTGTGTTTCGCGACAAGCTGCGAGCCAACTTCGGAGATCTGCTGGAGAATCCCGTTCGCGCCGTGACTGCGATCGACGTCGCGCCGCTGAAGTTCAACGATGCCCGAAGACTCGCCACTGGAAACGGCGAGCTGCAATTTCGTTCCGCCGATCTCAATTCCCAAATACACGGTAGCCTCAACGAGTGAGCGGTTGAAAACCAATCAGCTGGCGTATCGCCCTTCGCTGTTGATGCGTGCGAAGACATCGTTCAGCACCCAATGGAACAGGCACAAGTGGATGCTTTCAACCATCCCCATGTCATCGAGTGCAACATGAATTCCGTCGCTCTGCATTTCCTTCAGCTTTCCTCCGGAGAATCCCGAGATACCAAACGTCTTGAGGCCATGCCGATTTGCCCAATCGACCGCTCGCAGGACGTTTTCACTGTTGCCCGATCCGCTGATTGCCAAAACGAGATCTCCTTCTTGCCCGTAGTTCATCAGCTGCTGGACAAAGATGTCTTCGTAGCAGAGGTCGTTTCCGACGGCGAGAATCCAGCCGAGGTTGTCGGTGAGACTCATGATTTTCAAGCGTTTTTTCGACTCGTCATGAAGATCGGATTCTCGCAGAGAGCTCTTGCCCAGGTCTTCGGTCATGTGAGTCGCCGTTGTGCCGGAGCCTCCATTTCCGAAAACGTACACGAACTTTCCGTTTTCCCATGCTTCGTAAATCAGGTCGGACCAGCGTTTCATGGGTGCTTGGTCGACGTTGTCGAGTTCCTGTTTTAGTCGATCGATATAAGCGTTTTCAGCAAGCGTTGCGCCTAGCATACGTGACCTCTATTAAATGACTGAAATGTGAATGCATTAATGTCACTTTTCAGGAACGTCAGTCAAGCAGCGTATGCCATAGGCTTTCTATTGACGGGTTTAGTCTAGCCTGGCACTTTCACGTATGGAGTGATATCTGCCAATCCGTTAGTCTCTTGGCGTGGAAAAAGCGTCCAATCGCTTCCGCTCGCTGGGTTGGCCAATGTTGGACGAATGGGAAACCGCTTCAGACGAAAGAATCGTGGAATGTCCGATCAACGGAAAAAACTGTTCAGCGTCGGGTACATTTCGCTGCTTGCGACCCAGTTTTTCGGTGCCGCAAACGACAATATTCTCAAACAGTGCCTGACATTCATGGTCGCCACGGGAATTTGGGCAGGCGAAAAAGGGCTCGGCGATGGAGGCCAAGTCGTTCCGGCGCTCTGTTTGACCTTGCCATTCATCTTTCTGTCGGGCTACGCGGGACAGATCTGCGACAAGTACAGCAAGCAGCTGG
>JAGQPC010000695.1 GCA_020426925.1 Planctomycetales bacterium
AGAATCATGTTGGCCGGATCGAAGTTCACGAACAGATTGTCTCGTCCAACGTCCGACAGGAATTGCAACAGTCCGTCTGCAGTTTCTTGGCCTGTTTCCAAATGAAGGTTCTGTCCATTTGCTTTGCAATGATCACAAACGTCTCGAGTCACATCCACGATCGCGTCGTAAGCCGGATCACCAAGTTGCGAATGCGGAATGAAGCCGATGTGCAGAGCGACGACGTTACATTTTAGTAGCTTTGCAAAGTCCGCGATCTCTTTCATTTCAGTAGCGCGTGCTGCGCGAGTTTCCTCTGGAACCAACCCAATCGTCTTTTGCGTTGTGGGAATATCTGCATAGCTTTCGCCATCAAAGCCACCAAACACAGCAGTTAGCTTGATCCCAAGCTCGTCGAGTCGTGCGAGGAACGCGTCTGCATTCGCTTGAGTTCGAGTACTTTTTTCAGGTGCGTGAAGTTGAATCGTGGGAACACCCAGTTCGTGAGCGACTTCCAGCTTCACTCCCAGTCCCGCGTCAATGCTCGCGAAGACGCCAATCGGCCATTTATCCATTTTTATTTTCCTCGTGTGATTTCTGTTGTTCGGATGAGTCGTGCGGCCCAGATTATGAAGGATTCGACTGCAATCAGGAAGCAGTAGTCGTGCGACTCCGAAGCCCAGTAACTCACCCGTAGTCCTGCGACTCCGCTCGCAGGGCTCCAGGACGATGCATTCGTCAAGCCGGTCGGTCTCACCAAGACTTGCCAGCTTCATGTGTCTCGCCGCTGGCAGTCCGTGTCAGCCTAATCTCAGGGTAGTGGAAGCTGCTAAACTTCCTGGCAGATGGGATCTTTAGCAAGATCCACTACGAGCTGCCCGAAAACCAAGATGGGTTGGACGACTAGGCCGACTTAGATTTACCATGCGATTCAACACGTGCCGACCTGGATTGCTCTAGAGTCGAACACAGCTGGGACTGAGCGTCTATCGATGCCGCCGAGATAATCGCTTGAATCTTCAATTTACCGCAATCGCCCGACGTGTGAGAGCACAGCTCGTCGGCGACCACTCCCAGCACGTCCGCCGTTATAGTGAGCGGACATCCTGATGATTCCGCAATCCGATCGACGATGATGGCTCGCTCGCGAACGGGAAACGCGACCAGGACTTCTGCTGCAAGGGTCTCTGGCAAGGCGATCAGGATTGCCGCGATCGTCTGAGGCAACTCTTTCCGCAGCACATTGGCGATTGCTTCCGGCGGATACGTTGCAACGTCGTCCAGGGATTGCTGGAGCCTGCCGTGTGATGTCGTCACCCCGGACCGACTTGATTCCTGCGCCGCTGCTTTGACGAAGGCTTGAATCGTTTGGCGCTCCGGCGGTGGCAATGCAGCGGCAGAACTCGATGGCACCGTCATGTCGATGGCCGCTAACTGTGCTCGTTCGCCCGTTGTTAAGCGGCCCAGTAAGGATGCTCGCTCAGTTGGCGATAGCTCTGCTAGAATGCAGGCAACTTGGTTCGACGTGGTCATAAAGCAAATGCTCACCTGGATTGACGGGCATCGCTGGTTGTCGACAAATGGCCTCGCTGGACATCAGCATTTCTGGCAATCCTGCTGGATTTGTGGTCCATTTTGGGGCTGCGGTTGAGTCGTTGGCAGCCGAAAGTTACCATCGAGAGATAACTAACAATACTGTTCGAAGCGTCCCGCCGAGTGCCATCACGCACGGAACGCAAGCGGTATTACGATTTTAGTATTCTGGAGAGACACGAATGTCGAGTGATGCCCTACGGGAACGCGGCCGTAATTTGGAAGAAGCGTTCTTCGCGCAAAAAAACAAAGAACTACTTCACGCCTTTCACGAGAAACTTGAAGCTGACGAAAAGCGCGCAGCAATCACAGCAGCGACCGGTATTTGCGATGAAAAAACGTTGGACGAATTGCTTGCAATCGGCGTCGATGCTCAGTCGTTGGCTGCCGTTACGATTATTCCGCTAATCCGAGTCGCCTGGGCCGATCGCAATATCGGCCCCAAAGAACGCGATGCAATCATGGCAGCAGCCAAAGACGCATGCATTTCTGAGGGAGACGCAGCGTACGATTTGCTCAAGAATTGGCTGGATGACCGTCCCCATGATAACCTGTTCAACGCTTGGGTTGACTATGTGTCGGTGCTGAAAGAAACGGTTGACGCTTCAATATTCAGTGCGCTGGCATCTCAAGTAACAAAGAACTCCACCGCAGTGGCGAAGGCAGCTGGCGGATTGCTAGGCATCGGAGCGATCTCCGCCGTCGAACAAAAGGTCCTGGATGAAATCGCGCAGGCACTGTCATAGACTGGATGCAATTAATGGCTGATGCTGGACTCCTTTGGAAGGCCGATCCAGAATTTGAAGAAGAGGTCAAAACGATGAACGTTTTTTTGCGTAACAGTTTGGTGACGCTTTTGTTTGTCTGGGTGTTGATGTCGCTTGCTGCATTGTCAGGCTGCGGCACGGGTGACTACAACAGCAAGCTAGATACTGCCATCCAAAATGCAAAATCTGGTGCGCCGCCCAAATCGGCGGACGAAGACGGTGAGTTGGCCGATGGGGATCTGCAGTCGCTTTATCCAATCGACGACGAAGAAGAGGAAGCTGAAGAAGAAATGGATGCAGATGATCTGGACGCCGACGATCCAGATCCAGGCGCCGACGAAAGTGCAGACGATGGATCGAACGAAGAAGAAGACGATCCGTTTTGAAGAGCAGCCCTAGTGGACGCCAGGGCGACGTTTTTGAAATCAAGTGAGGGGACTTGGTAGCGGCATGGCGCGGGCCGAGTAGCTCACGTCGGCTCGCTTGCAAGCACATTTGGCGGGCGTTGTTTGGAGGACTACTGCAACCATGGCTGATTCATTACCTAGCACCTCGCATCGCGAGCTGACGTTTGAAAATGGAAGTGCCATCGGGTTAAGTCATCGTTGGCACAAAGGTCAGTACTGCACGATATTGACGAAAGCTGGAATTGTTGGCTGCGGAATCTATGCCCTCGATACTCCCGCCGAATTTGGCCAAGCAATCGCGATCGCGAAAGGCACTCCAAGCAATCCGCTTTGCGAACCCGAAGATCTCTACGACGCGAAGATCGTAGGCGTGACTCCCCGCGCGAGTGAGCTGGGAATCGAAATCGGTATGACTGGCAAGCAGGCCGTTGAACTGATGTTGCAAGCCGAATTGGATTAATTCTGGTTGCCTCGCATCGACTGACGGAGGTTCAAATATGGCTCGATGGCAATTGGTTCTGAGCGTCGCGCTGCTCAAAACACTGGTCTCTTGTTCGTGTCTCGCTGAAGCTACGAAATCGAGCTTGCCACTGATCGACCCGGGAACAACCATCGACAGCCAGAAGAATGTAAGTGGCGGAAGTCAGCTCGTCTTGCTGGCGAAGCCGCGCGTGGCTGCTGGAGACGTCGATAGCGCGTCGGCCAAAGTTAAGAAGTACGCTGCGATGTTTTGCATGGCCATCGTCGCGGAGGTGCAAAAAAATGAGTCCGGTGAGTACATAATCAAAAGCGTCGCCGTTGGCAATTGTGTCACCGGCGACGACGGATGGACCGTCGTTTCGGCGGACTCGCACAAGGATGTGGGAGTCGACCTTGATTTCTTTGCCAGGCAGGTTCTAAGTCGCAGCGAGGCCAGTCTTCGAAAAACTCGCATTGTTGCCAGCAGTGACACGTATCGAATATTTGATGCCGATGCCGTGGTGAAATCTGGAACCGATCACCAACACATGAAGATTCGCCATTTCGTTTGGGTGAACCGCAAATCGGGAAAGCTGGCGATGATACAGTGGTTACTGCGTGATTCGGTTGGCAGCAAACTACAGCTGGTCGAAAACGTTGTTCACGCTCTGCCTTCGGGCTACGTCGAAGATCGCGTGTTCTCGGTCAAGTCCGAGGAATTCACTCTTGGGTTTCCTTCAGAGAAAGCACTTGCGATCGCCAAGCTGCCTACCGGGCGGCAACTTCAGGTATCAGAGAAACTTAAAAAGTTAGCGTCCGCCGATTCGTATTCGGAAGAGACTCAGCTACAGCTGATCGACGAGCTGAATCGAGCGATTCAGCAAGCCAGAAATTAACTCACCGCGAGCCAACTGTGGTCACTTGAACGCGGCCAAGTCTGATGTGTCCAGGTCGCTGCAGACGATCGTTTTGAATTCGGCCTTTAAGAAATCGGCGAGTCGTGACGTCACTTCGTTGTGTCCCTGCACCGTGAAGTGAATGTCATTTTCAAAGAAATGTTCGGCCGTCAGGTGTTCTGCCAAACTGAGACACGGGATGGCGCGAGCTCGGCAAAAGTCACGAATCAAATTGACCCTCGTTAGATCTCCCGAAAGAATTTCGTCTCGGCTCGGAATGATGACGACGCCATGCCGCGAGCCAAAAGCGCGAACTTCGTCGTCAACCTTTTGTAACAGTGCAGACGTAATTTCGTACTTGTCGCTGTCGTCGCCCTGCGTTGCTTTCGACGGATCTTGGAGATCGACCTGCACGAACCTTTGGATCTGATTCTTCGCCAAGTAGACGAGATACGAACGTTCGTATAGCGACCTCTGCACAGTTCGCCACCCGTGTTGCAACGCCGATTCTTCGTTGTGCGGTAGTACAACACTCCCGTCGGGCCCTAAATAGGCAAAACGTCGGCGAGTGTTATCTTCAAAATCGTTCCCCGTGTAGAACATTGTCAGAACGATGTCCGGCGAAACGGTTTCCGCGTACCTTCGAAACGCGAGTAGTTGTTGCGCTGTCGAATACCCCTGCGATCCGATGGCGATCGCGCTGAACTTTTGCTGACAGTCTAAAGTCAACTGGTCTTGCAATCGCTTGTGAAAAACGTATTTGTAGTCGACTTCCAGATTTTCTAGAAATGAGTCGCCCAAAAGCATGACCCGAGTTTCATGTATGTTCGGAGTTCGACGGACAACGTCTTCGTCTCGGTATCCGAGATTGTTGTACTGGAATCGAGTCCGAATATCTGCGTCGCGTCGAACATACAGCCCGGTGGCGTACGGTCGGCCGCGCCAGCCAAGGACCGAGTCATAGATCGCCGAACGACGTAACTCTGGTTCCACGAGAATCCGCAGGGCAACTTCTGCTAAACCTAACGCCAACGCAAATGACACGCTGGCCAACACAAGCCGTTTCGTCAGGCTTGTGCGACGTTTGCGTTTCGCACGCGTCCTTGGTGCGGGATTACTTGAGGATTTGTCGTGCATGGTAGCTACTGGCTGTAGCGGTAAAAGGTTTCGCCAAGTGCTCGACAAACGAAGAACGGAGAATTCCGAATGAGCGCCGATGCGAAAGTCATTGCTGCAGAATCTTCAGTGAGTGGTCGTTGTTCGCCTGTTATGAATTCCCGATAAACGGTTTCCTCGGTTGCACCAAACTTTCGTTTGTATCGCCGAAGACCATCTTGAGACTGGTTCGAAATACCAAAGTCGAACAAATGGCATCCAAGCTCGATACTTCGCTTTATCGCGTTGTAAGTTAGAAATTCGTTCGGGCGACATTCCAATGCACTTGGGTCCGCCGCGGAATACTTGTAGATCATCGTCCCGTTGTAATGGAGAAATACGCCAGCTGCGACTGTTTTCGTGCCCTGCCTGACAAGAGCGATGTGACCAAACCCTTCTTCAAGCAACCTCTCACGCAGTCGACAGAAGAAACGGCGAGGCTGCACGGGGACACCGAGACGGCGTCGAGTCATGAGCTGTAAATTGTAGAACTCTTGTACCGCTTCGGCCGATGTGTGGCACGAGAACGTAAGATCGGACTTCCTCGCGCGACGGAGATTGGTTTTCAAGCGACGTTCGAAACCGCTGTAAACCTGTTCGAACGGGCGGTCCAGGGCGATCGTATGGCGGACCCACGCAGGATCAGCCGAATCAACTGACGTTGGCTGATTGGTCCGAATCACTATGGTGTCGAACTTGTCATACGGCGATGAAGTAAGCCGACGAGTCAGCGCTGCGAGCGCTTTTGAATCGCCGAGCAGCCCGACCGAATCGGTGAATGGAAGCGAAATCAGTTTTCGCTTTCCGAAAATGGACTTTGTTTCCAGAAACGGAATTGCAGCGAGGATACTTGTGCCATCGGTAACCGCAGGCAGATGTAGTCCAAATCCATGCTGATCGCACAAGAGTTCCAACCACCGCCGATGATGGAACACAATGCTCTGTGGATGCTGATCAACGAAGTTTTGATATTCTTCGATTGCAAGATCGCGGATGAGCAACTGAACAGGTGGCTTTTTTTTTGTTTTCACGTAGCGTAATCTCTGCGACTGCAAAATCTTCTGTAGTGTATCCCCTTTTACATGGCATTCCGATTGGGTTAATCGAATTAAATAGTAAATCTGTTCGAACATCGGGGCGAATATGCCAGCAATTCTCAATTTTCGCGGAGCTTGTGAACGGTGTT
>JAGQPC010000696.1 GCA_020426925.1 Planctomycetales bacterium
TGTCGGGCGCGTCTGCGACGCGCAACAAAAAAGCCACCTGATCGCAATGTTAATCAGGTGGCAACTTTAAAACTTAGGTGTCGAGGTGAAACTTACGCCCAGAGCAAGTTACGCTCGGCGGCGACGTGTCGTAGCGAACGCAACTGCGATGAAGAGTCCAGCGATAGTGCTGGGCTCTGGGACCGCTGCTGGCCTTGGTGGCATTTCGTAGCCGTTTGCGGAAAACGCCGCTACGAAGTCACCGCTGTTGAACTCTTTGTCGCCGTTCCAGTCTCCCGTTGCCCAGGTCGAGTTTCCTACTAACGCGTCTTCGTACTCACCGGCCGTGAATACCAAAACGAAGTCGCCCGAATTGAAGACTCCGTCTAGATTCGAGTCGCCAACGTACGTGTTCATCACCCCTTCAATCCACTCGGTGCGATCGGCTTGGTTGACGAGCCCGTCACCAGTCAGGTCAAACGCTGAATCATTCGTTCCAGCTGCAGCTTCAGTCGACAAGAGATCGATGTCGGTAGCATTGACAACTAAGTCGCCATTGAAGTCGCCTCGGACTGAACCGAGCTTCGAAGTTAGCGTGTAGTTGTCATTACCCAGTTGGCCTGTGACGATGAAGTATTGATTGAAATCGCCAGCCGGCCCGGTAACGCCGTCGGCTTGGAGGATTCCGATATCCCATAGGGCCTGGTATGTGATTGGGTCGTCATCGGACCATTCAATGCAGTCGTCTCCCTCAGAGTCGATGCAGTTCATGTTGAGAATGCCAGTTTCGTCGACAATGATCGATCCTGGGCCAGTGAAATTGATCGTGTAAGTTGGCTGATCTTCGTCGATTCCGTTTGCTGCGAACCTGTTACTGAAGATTAGGTCTGCATTGCCCCAGTCTTCGATCGCGAAATCACCGCCCGTCAGATCGACCACGCCGTCATTAATATTCATCGTGACGACCGTGCCGTTGCTTGGCGTATCAGTCCAACCGCCAAACCACAGCTGACCTTCGTTTTCGAGACGGCCGCCGTTTGTGATGTTGATCGTAATTTCTTGGTGGTCCAACTCTGAATCAGGTTCGTTAAACGTATCGTCTCCCTTCCAAGAACCGAAGATCAATGCGCCGCCACCTTCGTCTTGAACAACTCCGGTTCGGCGGAACGTGCCGTTGTCCAGGTTCAGAACTGAAAGGTCCATTTCCGTCCAACGGTTTTCGGACCAGTCGTCATTTTCCGACTGAGTCCAAACGGCACCTTCCGTGATCGTAAGTGTGCTCCCCTGCAGCATGCGGAAATCAGATTGCAGCTCATCCGCGAGATATTCGACAGTCGCACCTTTGCCGATGACGATGTTTTCCACTTCGTCCTCGTTAGGGCCTTTCCAGCCATCCGTGCCGTCTACTCTTCCCAAAAACTGATCAATTCCCTTTCCGCCATTCCAGTTAGCGTCGTCCCACGCTCCATCGCCACCATCCCAAGTAACATCAATAGCATGTGCCGTGGCGGATACCGTCACTAACGCGATACATCCAGCGCACAACAATCGAAACAAACGACTCATCGCCTCTCACTCCTGTCAAATTCTCAGTGGATACATTCCAACTCCCAACACAATGTTGCCTGCAGAATCAGCATATCGCCATTCACCTGCACGTCAATGAACGATGCGCAAGCTGGAGCCGATTTGGTGATGCTGTGCGACGGAACGTTAACCTGACGTTAACGACAGGACCTTGTGTTCAAGATGTGACAGACGTTTTCCGATCTGCGCCTTGTGAAGAATCTCGACGGCGCGACGTGCCTACTGTGAAATCTTGGCTGGCTGTCCGGTTCCTTTTTCGAGTGTAATTTGGCGGTTCGCTGCGCCGCCAGAAAACGATTCGATAGCACCGTCAGGCCAGACTACCTGGATTGCATCATACGTCGTAAGCTTACCCAAGCCGAAGTGTGCGCGCGGGTCGTTGCTGCACAAAAAGCTATAACCAGGGTTGACCCATCGCATCAGTGTCGTGCCACCAGCTGTCAGGTAGACTTCGGCTCCAATTGCGTCGCGGTTGGTCTGAGGGTCGGTCGCTTTGACCAGAACCCAGTTTCCGGCGTTGGCTTTTGTGTTCTGCAGAAGCACTGGAGGGCCAGCGATATTGGTGATTAGCAAATCCAGCGAGCCATCATTGTTGAAGTCGGCGCAGGCCAAGCCTCGGGCGACTCCGGCAGGCTTCGACACGGCGGGATTCTCTTCCGAAGCATCCGTAAACTTGCCTGTGCCATCGTTCAGGACGATTTGATCGCGCTCGGCGTATTGCGTCCAAAACTCGCTTAATCCTGGACGTACTGCCGAAGTCTCTCCGGAAATGCGTCTGACTCGCCCATTTGCAAGCGCCATGTCTAGATCGCCGTCATTGTCGAGGTCAGCGAGAACCGTTCCGAACCCAGTCCCGCGCCACTTTGTTTTCGCGATCCCTGACGTGGCGGTTTTGTCGGTGAAGATACCTTTCGGTCCTTGGCTCCACAGCGTGTGGGTTTCGGTGGTTAAGTGCGTCACAAAGACGTCAAACAAACCGTTGCCGTTAACGTCGCCGATGCCGATGCCCATATCCGCTTCGCTATCGCCCATGCTGTTGTAGGCGAGTCCTCGCGTGATCGCTTCTTCCTTAAACGTTCCATCCGTCTGATTGATCCACAGATGGTTTGGCTGTCCATCGTGGGCGACAAATACATCCGGCCAGCGGTCGCCATCGAAGTCGCCACAGAACACTCCTAGGCCCGGTCCCTCGTGTTTTGCGAATCCTGACCTGGCCGTCACATCTTCAAACTTCGCGTCGCCTTTCTCGTCGCCATCAATGTCGCCCAAGTTGTGGTAGAGCCGCGACGCCTGGCCTGGGAACGCGTCTGGTCCACAGAATTCTTGAGTTGCTCCGCGACCGGCGCACCATCGCGTTGGGTCGTAACTGACGTAGTTGACGATGAGCAAATCCAGCCAGCCATCACGGTCGTAGTCGAAGAAACAGGTCGACGTTCCCCACAAAGCGTTTTCGATTCCGGCTGAATTAGAGACGTCCCGAAAGCGAGGCTGCGCATCAACCGATTCGTTAACGAGCAACCTCGTCTGCCCATATTCGGTAACGACAACGTCGGACTTGCCATCGTTGTTGATGTCTCCAACGGCGACTCCCATTCCGTAACCGTCTAGGTCGAGTCCAGATCCAGGCGACACGTCAGTGAACTTGCCATCGACCTGGCGGTAGAGCCTATTAACCGAGTGCGAATCAGGTCCACCGTTTTGCAGACAGTAAACGTCGAGCTGTCCGTCGCCATCGTAGTCCAAAAAAGCCGCGCCAGAACCGATTGCTCGAGGCATGAAGAACTCGTTTTGTTGCTCGGCCGCGACATGAACGAAATCAATTCCGGAGTCGGCCGTGACGTCGACAAACAACTCAATCTGCGTTGCCTGTTTTGGGTCGTTCGAACGCTTGCACGCGCATAGAGACGCCACAATCACCAGTGCCAAAATGCAATGGCTGTGATGCATTTGCGTTTTCCTCAGAGTCAATCGCGTGAGGCAGGGAAGCGGCTATGGCTGGGCTGCCATCGTCGCAAACACAACAGCAATTACAATACCGACGACATAGACAACGATCAGCAACAACGCGGCAATACCGCAGAACCTCCAAAACGATTTCTGCGCACCGATCGCCGCATTTAAGTTGCTCACAGTTGGTGACCCGACGTAGTCAGAGATGCGACGCGAATACTTCAACAGCAACATGGCTGGAATTACGTACAGCGCTGCGATGACTAAATAGAACACTCCGATTGCAGTCAAGCCGAATACCTGAGGTCCTGCGGCCCCCCCTGCACCTGCGAGCGACATGACAACCATTCCGAGTCCGCCGAGGACCATGAAAGCCGATCCAATGATCATCAAGATGCCGATCGTCAAAGTCCATGGACGAGTCTGCGACAGCAGTTGCGCAGTTTCGTTGTCACCAACGATTTGCCCGTGCGGCTGGTCCGAGGTTGGTGCTTGAAACGGATTGACTGGAGGAATATCGTCCATTTTGATTGACCTTAATTCTGCGATGGAATTCTTTGCAGCAGCTGTTTCGCATGTTTGTTCTGTGGGTCCGTCTTTAGTACGGCATTCAATTGAGCTGTTGCTTTATCGAGCTGTTGGTTCTCAAGATATAAGTTAGCTAATGCCAATTTTGTGTCCAGCGCGTTCGGCTCGAGGTTTTCCGCTTGCTCCATCGCCGTTACTGCATCGCCGAGTCTTCCTTGCCGATGAAGGCAGTCGCTCAGGTTGAACCATGCGCGAGCGAAATCTGGTTTGAGCTGAACAGCGCGACGATACAGTTCTTCCTCCTTGCTGATGTCGCGAAGCCGCGGGTCCAGCGAGCCCAAATTATATGTTGCGAAAGCTAACCGGAAAATCGCTTCCACGGAATCAGGGCTTCTCGCCAAACCTTCTTCTAGAACTGACTTCGAACGAGTGAAATATTTGAGGGCGAGCGCACTGTCCGCAGCGTTTTTTGCTTGCGTTCCTTTGCGGTTAAGCGCGCGGCCAAGAAACACGTACGCGTAGATTTCGTCGGGGTAGTTGCGGATCGTGTCTTCCAGCAAGGCAATTGACTTGTCGTACTCGCCTCGGCCGAACGCAATGTCGGCGAGATTTAACTGATGCTTTTTGCCGGTGCGCAGAGCGTTCACTTGTTGCAGAATGGGGTCGGGCCATTCGGCGTCTGGCAGATCCTGAACGTGTGCCGCCTGTTTTTCGGCGTCGTCGATTTGACCGAGTTGTCGAAACGTCGCGGCAAGCAGTAGGCCCAACGTTTTTTGCTTTTTGTCACTGGACGCAAGTGTCGCTTTCGCGGATCTGACAAGCGCGCTCGCTGCTTGCTTGTCAGACTTGGCGAGTTCGTTTGCTTTGGCGATCGCTTTGTTGTATTCCTGAGCCGTGTCGCGTAAGAAGCTCGTGATTTCGTCGTGGCATTCTCGAAACCGACCTTGCATGAATAATAGACGTGCCTTTGCGTGACGGGCCCTTGCACGATCAGGTTGTTGTCCAAGGTGCAAGTAAGTCTGGAGTTGGCTGTCGGCTTCTGCTAAACGCCCTTGCTCGA
>JAGQPC010000697.1 GCA_020426925.1 Planctomycetales bacterium
CGTTCCAGTCTCCTTCGGCCCAAGTCGAATTCCGCGCGATGCCGTCTTCGTATTCTCCAGCCGCGAAAACGGTGACCAAGTCTGAGCTGTTGAACTGTCCGTCCAGATTGGAATCGCCGAAGACTGCGTTTGCTAAAGTTGTGACAAGGAGCTGTCGGTCTAGCTCGTCCACATCACCATCTGAGTTTAAATCATACTCGTCGCTTGTCGTTCCGCGTTGAACATACGAAGACAGGAGATCGATGTCCATGGCGTCTACGGTTCCGTTGCCATCCAAATCGCCTAATCCAGGATCCAAAATAGAATTTAGGGTCCAGTGATCGATGGCCGCTGCGACAAATCCATCGTTGCGTGCCCTTGCCCTGAATCCGATTCTCCTGACTGGAGTGATGCCCCCAAAGTAGGCGAAAGTAAGCGAATACTTGGCCGTCAAACTATCGGGATGATCATAATACGATATAGTTCCTGTCGAATTGGTTTGGTCGTATTCAACCTCCAAAACCACGTTCGAGGCCTTGGGTACGTTGAATTGTTCACTTGCCCCTCTGCCATTCATCATGACTTGAAACTCGGCCGGGTCCTCATCAGTTTCCCGAACGATAACGGTCACCCGTGATGACGGGTCATTCAAATCCAAGTACTGAAACAATTGGAGTGCGCTTGTATCCGCGCGAATACCACCAGGAACTGGCCCGAGCTCCAAATTGTTGATTACAATCCGGTGAACAAACGATCCTGGCTCGTTCACATCGGTCCACAATAACGTTTGATCGATTCCGTCCCGGTCAAGTGAACTAGGCCAGAGCACCATCGAAAACGAATCTGAAACGAACTCGCCAGTGCCCTCAATATTCCAGCCATCGTTATCAAGGCCAGGAAACTTGCCATCGACCGTTCTGCTAGGACCGTCCCCATTGAACGACTCGACAAAGTCGGCCCTTGCAATTATTGCCATTGCAGCAAGCACCAAAATGCCGACACACGCCGTTTGGTGAGTCACAGTTTAGCCCCCGTCAACTACGTGTTTCTCTACAATTCTCTTCTCGGAAATAGAGCCGTCGAACGTCAGCTTCTGAAATATTGCTGAAGAGTTGGATTCCGACAGCAATGTACTCGATCGGTTTTAGCAGTAGGTAAGTTGTATCAGCAAACCATACGTTTTGGCGACAAGTTTTCGCGAGTAGCGGTCCGTACATGTCGTATGTTTCACGAATGGAACGATGTAGCAACGGTGAAGCAGCTCTTAGGCCGAATTCGAGTAGCTTAAGTCGGCACATTTGCATATTCGCCGTCGTCCCGTTTTGGATTGCAGCACCGACGAAGCGACGGTGACCGTGTGCCGCAGCACTGCTCACATAGCAATTCGGATTGGTTGTTGGGAGCTTTGCGTATTCAATGAACATCAGTTCGATCGACGCTCTCCATGCACCTGCCCACGCCACCAACCACGCGATTCCGCTGAACACAAGAAGCCGCTGGCCGTTTGTGCCGGATCGCCTCACTTCAATGGCGGCGCGAATGTACGTAACCAAGTTTAGCATCGGGCCGGCAACCAATGCAAAGGTAACACTTGCTATGGTTCCCATTAGCGTTCGCTGAATCTGCGGATCTCGCCTGGCCAGCGCCGCGACAATACCAACAATTGCCGTTAGCCCAATCAAATGCTTGATGGAAAACCGTTTCCCGCGACGCCATAGGTAGGAAACGGTGAACGCAACAGTCGCCAAGCCAAACGCGTAAATCGGCGCTGCGATAAGGATCATCGGGAGAGTTGACGTCGCAACAGCGAGAACGACCAAGAAGTGGATGGACAAGATGACGCCGGTGTAGATCCCGAAACGAACAATGAGCCTCTCAGCAGAATTTGGCTTGATGGTCCACCACGCCATGCAAACCGCGCTGTAAAGAATCAATGGCAGAAACGGTCCGTTTGCTGGCCATACAAGCAGCAAGACCATGTGATGTTCGAGTTCACCGGACTGCCAAGGCTGCGTTGGCGTTGACATTAACATTTCGGAGCATAGCAAGCAGATGAGCGGAATTGCGACGCCCGTCACAAAGAATTTAAAGCGGCGCAAGCGAGAATTGCGTTCGCCAAGCCACGTTCCAAAAAACGATTGGACCTTGTCCTGCTGCTGTGCTTCTGAGAGATGTGCCGGCGATTCGTCCACGCAAAGTTTCCGCTACATGTTTCAATAATTTCGAACAATCCGATTCGCGTTGATACCATGATACGCAGTGGCGTGGCGTAGTCCCTGCGGTTGGTCGGAAGAAACTGCAAGGACGGCGCCGCTTTCTGCTCGTAGTACCGCCTTTAGGCGGAATACAGGCGCACACCAAATTCCGCCTAAAGGCGGTACTACAAACGAGTTGCATTCAGTATTCGCCAATTGGTGGCGCAGAAGAATTCCGAAAACTATCGACGATGTAGCTCTCGCCGAGCATTCAGAAATGCCTGATAAGCGTTTGTGGCGTCGCCGGTTTTGAGCAACCGCTGACCTCGGTCGTAATGCTGCTCGGCTGCATGAAACGATGCTCCCGTCGTTTCCTGGCGCAATTGCACGCGAGCTAGGCGAACGCTTGCCTCGGCGAGTTCCCGTTCCGCGGCCAGAGAACGATTCCGAGTGGCCGACGTGAATCGAGCCAACTGGTTTGTCGCCAAGCGATTCTCTGTTACGACGATTGGCGTTGTTGGTTCAGATTTGTGTAGCGTAATCGCAAGTCCACCGCTAACTCGTTTCGCGTTGAGAGGCCGTAAGCCGGTTGGCAACAATTGAAACGCGTCGCTCGATTCACTTAAAGCTGGCGTCGTCACGGCGACCGATCCGTCGCTCGATACTCCGTCGCAAACTGTCAGCAGTAGCGCAGCGTCGTTTGTTTCCAACTGCACAATTCGCGAAACGTCGGGGTACTGCGTTCGAGAAATGATCTGCCGACGGTCAACGCCTACAATCCAGGGACGGATCGACTGAAGCTTCAGGGTTCCAGCCGCAATCGTGGCTCGTCGAAGTGTTGTTTCCGGATCCTTATTGTGAAGTGGGCGATCCGAGCGGAACCAGATTCCGTTCGCGCCAGCCGCCACAGTTGCCAGCAAAAGCTCAACACCCGATTCAGCAAATAGCGCCTGGTTCGTGTCGACAATTGTCCAAAAGCGAGCACTCGGACCGGTCGCATCAATTCGAGATTGCAGAGCCTCAAAACTCTCAACCAACGTTTGATCACTTTCGCGGAAATCGGTGACGACAATGTCAGCGAACCTCGCCACACGTCGGAGCGACGCAACGCCATTCGGATTTGCATCGCCATCATTTTCGCCTCTGGCAACCAGCAAACGGTCTCGCGGGTCGATTCTCCGCATTCGCTCAATCGCATGGGAAAACTTGAGAGTAGGAGAGCGATCGACCGTCCCGAGATCCCAAAAGATGACTCGGTCCATCTCGTGAGTTGAACGCATTTCGTGTTCAAATGGCGGCGGACAAACGACCCATAGATCGTGAAGTTCCAAGTCTCGCAGAAATTCACGGTTCGGCAAGTGCTTCAGCGAAAGTGTATTGAAGCCAAGCTGAGCAACAAGCTCGAGCGGCTCACCGTTGTAGTCCAAGACGAATGGAACAAACAGCGTTTCGCCAAGTCGCAGTCGCCCCGCGTCGATCGTAGCGCGCGGTCGCTTCTTGATAGCATCCGATGAGATCTCATTTCGCGGACGCGTACTGACTCCGGACCGGACGTTTTCCAATGGAATGCAACCCGTTACATGAGATTCGCCGATCCACACGTCTGTCGTCCCTGGTCCGCTAAAAACATTCAGCACATGGCCATCGATATAAGAACCAGACACATCGACGTGTCGCCCGTGCTGAAACCGAACGAAGCGAATGTGCTCCTGCAGCCGATCGGGCAGCTTGTTGATTCGCAGCTCCTGCCATACGCCAGCCTGGTCATACGTATCGCACAACAACAAAACTGAAACGGGTCGTTTTGATTCCTCGTCTACGACGTTTGGAAACACGACGCGAGCGTACGCCGTGATACCCGCCTCGTTGGCACGAATGCGCAGCCGAGCATCGTAGTCTTCGATCACGTGTGACTTTTCGGTTGGCTTCGAGAAATAGCAGAACGTTCCTGCGCCGCCTCGAATCTGAATGTGCTCTGCCTTTCCGGAAAGTGTTTCTGATGTCTCGTCGGTCGCGTGTCGCAAGATATTGGCTTGGCAATCGGACCGCTCAAATAGCCATTGGACTTGCGGATCGTTGGCTGCGCAGAGCACGCGCGCAAGCGTCACTAGCACCGCCACCAGTGTGATATTTTGCCTAGTCGTCATTGATTGCGCAGTGTCCTGGCCGGCGCTCCGAAAAATGCGGATTTCCGGATTGCACTGCCTGTGAATGTTGTCGTCTCGCGTCAGAATGCATCTAAATATCGACAACACGCCGACATGGCCAGCCCAACTATCGGCGAGTGATGCGGTTGCCCACATCAGGTTCGCAAGGAAACACCTAGGAATTTGGCATTTTCAAGATCGGGAACATCGATCGAATTGATTTTCGTTTCGTTGGCATTGTGCATGCATAGCGTAGGAGCACCACGATGAACATTGATTCCGACGAGGCACCTATGAGTTCAGCATCACGTCTGGGAAAAAACAATTCGCAGAAGCTTCCCAAAGACATGACGGATTTAGCCGCAGCAATCGCTGAGCTGCCATCCGAACAACGACAAAAAATCGACGTTATCTTCCAGCGAGTTGTCGAAAGCACTCGCCGCCGCCAGCGAATACTGACGCTTGTGCAAGAAGCGCTCAGCCAACTGCGTCTGGACATGAAGTATTTGCTATTCGATCTGGAAGCGACTCGTCGCGAGCGAGATTCCTACAAGGAGTCGCTCGACGAACAAGAAGAAGGCGATGTCTAAACACGCCGTCAAGAATCCCCTCTCGGTCGCAGGGTAAGTGGCGCCAACTACTTTACCAGCACCACAACTCAGACGTGGCGCGCTACCTTGCGAAGACCGAACTATCCGATGGGCCATGCGCGGAGTATTTCCGAGACCTCTTCAGCTCCGAGCGATTCGTGAGCTTCCAATTCGTCGGCCAACGCGGCAACGGCGGCCCACGTATCATCCCGTTCGATGAACTTGATGAGCTCCGCGATCATCGTCTGCAAGTAAGTCACCTTGGCATTTCCCGTCGGCAAGAAAGTTGACGCACGTTCAACGGCCATCGCCCAATCGTGTTGCCATTCAGCCAGAAACTGAGGCTCATACTGGTCGCCCGAGTAAACCATTTCGACGACCGGACCGGCAAGAGAAACCTTGATCTCGCGGACAGCCAGCTCGCGTTCTGACCACTGACTCGTTCGCCAAACGACACGAGTATCACCAAATCGCGACGGGCCATCGTCGGTGTCTGGAGAAATCGTCAATCGCTCGACGACACCGCCCAGATACCACGCCATCACCGCGTGCCCGGCTTCGTGATACGCCGTCAGTTGAATGTCATCGTCCATGATTTCTGGCTCCTAATTGAATCGCGACACTTTGTTCGTAGTCCCGCGTTCAAGCGGAATCGGGATTTGTGTTATTAGAATTCGAGGGTGGCCGGTGGTCGAGCGTAAGCGAGCCCCCCCGGAATTCGGCGCTGAGGGCCCGCTTGCGCCCTGCCACCGGCCACCCCAAACGGCATATGAATCGGCGATTTCTCAGCAGTCTGAAAAGTCCAGCTAATTCTCCGCCTGAAGGCGGGACTACAATCAAGTGGCACTTTCAAACTACGAAAGAAATCACGATTCACCGCAACCTTGAAACACGATCGTATGCGCTTCCTCTTCAATAAGCCGATCAAGCCACTCGACAATTTCGTCATTCCTGTAACTCAACAGCGTATCGGCGTATTCGGCATCGGGGACGCAGCGACCGTAATGGGCAAGCGACGCGCTTCCCTGTTCCGTATATTCACCTGCGTCGGGGTCGTGCATTTCGATCGCGCCGCGAATCGTATCACGCACATAATCGAGCCAATCCGATGACCGAATTTCGGACCCTCGAACCAACTTCCAAAACGCTTCGACGACTCGCTCTGGCTCGACGCTTGTTTGCGCAACCAATCCGGCGTATCCGCCATCGGCGTGCGTCGTGCTGATGAAGTCGGGAGAATATGCGAGTTGCGAATCTTCGCGAACGAGTCGGTTCAGCGGCGAACCTAGTTCACCGGCGGCGAACACGTCGGCGACAAAATCCCATTCGAACAATGATCCTGGTCGGCTGGCCAAAGATGGAACCGGAAACAAAAGGTACACGATTGAATCATCATGCTCCGTGTCAACGATTGTCGTCTGTCCTGCTTTCCAGGGCGGAAGAGCACCGTATGAAGCAGGACTAGTCCGAGTGCTGACATCGCGCAGCGGGATTCGCTCGAGGCAGTCACTTACAACATCAACTAGCTGCGAATGTTCGATATCGCCGGCGATAAACAACGCGCACCGGTTTCGCGAGTATCCGGATTCGTGCGCCTTGCGAAGCAAACGCGGATCCAAAGCCTGCAGCGATTCCTTCGTGCCGAGTTGATCGTGACCGAGCGGATGCCCCGGCCACAAAACTGCGGGCAGTCGGCACAACGATTCCGAAAACGGAGCGGAATGCCACTCGTTGATTTCTTGCAGAATGATCTCCCGTTCCGCTTCGATATCTTCCAAACGAAGCAGAGGTCGACCGATCATGTCGGCCAAAATGTCGAGCGCATCCGGCCACACTCGCTTTGGAATGTCGGCACTAAATCCTGTGTAGGTCGAACCTGTTTCGGCCGACGCACCGCCGCCGTGCCGAATCAGCCGAGCTTCCGTATCGAAGTACCCGCCCGGAAACTTTTCGGTACCTCGAGACGGGATATGCTCGAACCAATGGTAGATTCCGTGTCCGCCGGCCGACTCGTCATCGGCACTTCCGACAAACATCAGCCAATAGAGCGACACCGTGTTCACGGGCAGCCGCTGGAAATAAACAGGCACTCCATGAGGCCCGTCGATTTTTTGAAAGTCAATCATAATGAGCAAAACGTACGAAGCTGCGAAGCGTTAACATTCGCTGCTTCGTTACGGATTTCGTTTCGTTGTAAAAATGGCGAAAGCGGTAGATTGTATCGATGGAGTGCAAAAAGCGGAATGTTTCAGCATTGCCATCGATGCTATCCGTCCGAGCGACTCGCACTATAATCGCATAATGGATTTGCCAATACTCAATAATCGTCCCGAGCCCGGCCAAACGGCTGATTCGCTCTTAAGTCTTCCGGTCGTCCAACTGGAATTGGAATCTGCGAAACCGCTCCCGATGTCGGCAAAGGAAATGGCCGACCGAGGTTGGGACGAAGCCGATGTTGTGTTCGTGACGGGCGATGCGTATGTCGATCATCCTTCTATGGCGATGGCAATTCTTGGCCGAGTCTTAGAAGCTGCCGGATTTCGTGTCGGCATCATTAGCCAGCCCGATTGGCACAGCTGCGACGACTGGAAACGTTTTGGGAAACCACGGCTCTTCTTCGCTATCAGCGCCGGCAACATGGATTC
>JAGQPC010000698.1 GCA_020426925.1 Planctomycetales bacterium
TAACCGCCCTGCTGCGCGCTTACATTCAGATCGCAACGAAAAACGTTGCAGCGTTCGAAATTGCGTTTGAAGCTGGAGACTGCCCGTTTCCCGTCACCAGCAACGCCGTCCGTTTGCTCGTGGAAGACGAATCAGGAACAAGCATGCATGTCGATGGATTTGTTGCCAGCGACCATTCACTGACGGGGTCAGTCAACCTGGACGAAGAGCAAACAGGACTAGTCAAGTGTCACGACCTGCAAGGCCCGATCGACGACGCGTTCATGAGTTCATTCATCGTCGTGACTTCCTCGGACGAGTGCAGTTCAGCAAACATGAATGCGTTTCGCAAATCCGAACAACTACGGCTGATCCGAGAATGGCGACGCCACTTCCGAGGCGATGCAGTGGTCAAGGCCGACAAAGACATCACCGACGACGACATCCGCTCAAGCAACTTAGTCCTATTTGGCTCGCCCGATAGCAACTCGATTCTGCGCCAAATCGAGAAGGACCTGCCAATACGATGGAACAGGGACCACTTCTCCGTAGGCGAAAAAAAGTACGACGCTGAGAACTTCGCTCCGATTCTGATCTACCCGAACCCGCTGAATCCGAACAAATATGTTGTGATCAACAGTGGCTTCACGTTCCGAGAATATGCCTACCTGAATAACGCTCGGCAAGTTCCGATGCTCCCCGACTGGGCAATTGTCGACTTACGCACACCGCCCAATTCACGCTGGCCCGGCAAAATCGTCGATGCTGGATTTTTTGATGAGCAGTGGAAGTTGAAACCAGCGGAGATTTCTCTTAGCGAAACAGGTCGTTAGGAAGAGCTTGTTGTGTGCGTAACACGCACTTCTCGCTTAGTGTCTCGCGTGCAACCACACCACACGACTCATCGCACGTTGGGAGCTCAAATGATGGTGCGTTTGGCTCCGATCCACACACGCTACGTATCTCCAAACACGCAGCTGGTTCGCTACAATGCACGGAACCGCCGACCGTAGGCATAACGCCAGCCGGAGACGTCAGACAGCCGTGAGGTCGCCCATTTTCGTGATGCACACGTCATCGCATCGGTAGCCAAGAACTTCAGTGAGCGTACTGAACTGGTTGACACCCGTGCTCACTTCGATGTCGTCGCCGGTGACTTGGCAGGGATGCTCGTATCCAGCCGCGTGAGCGAGTGAGATCAGTTCTTTCCGAAGCGTCTTGATGTAACGGGACACTCGTTCGGCCTTGTCATCGACATCGACCCCCGATTCAAGCCACCAATTCTGAGTTGCAACGCCTGCTGGACAGTGTCCCGTGTGGCACTTCTGCGCTTGAATGCAACCGATCGAAAGCATAGCCTCGCGTGCGATTTGCACAATATCACACCCCATCGCAAACGCGATCAACGTGCGGTCAGGAAAACCAAGTTTTGCACTGCCAGACCAAACGATGTTTTGCGAAATGCCCAGCTGCTGAAAAATTCGATAGACTCGGGCAAAGCCAACTTTGAACGGCAACGCGACATGATCAGAAAACGTCAACGGTGCGGCTCCGGTGCCACCTTCCGCGCCATCGATCGAAATAAAATCGGGGCCTTGCCTTCGTTCCTTCATCCGTTGAGCAAGTTCGTGCCAGAACGGCAATGCGCCGATCGCGCTTTTGATTCCTACTGGCAAACCAGTTTCAGTGGCAAGCGTTTCGATAAAATCGATCAGTTCATCGACGGTGTCGAATTCTGAATGAGCATTTGGCGAATAGCATGCTTGTCCCATCGGGATACCGCGAATTTCAGATATCTCACGAGTAATCTTTGCGGCCGGCAGAATCCCCCCTTTGCCAGGTTTGGCACCTTGCGACAGCTTGATCTCGATGCAGCGGACTTCGGGATGTTCTTTCACTCGCTGAGCAGCCACACCAAACGAGAATTTCCCATTGGCGTCACGCGCCCCGTAGTACCCTGTTCCCAACTGCCACATCAAGTCCGCGCCGTGTTCATGGTACGGACTGATGCCACCCTCGCCTGTGTTGTGAAAACAATTCGCTTTCCACGCACCTTTGTTCAACGCAGCAACGGCGCGTTTGCCCAGCGACCCGTATGACATCGCCGAGATATTGATAACCGATCCGGGGCGATACGGGCTTTGACGATTATGCCATTCACCCATGACTTTTGTGCACGGAATCGCAGTTGGGTCTTCACCTGGATAGGTCGCTCGAGAATCGGGAAATGGAAACGCCGCGTGCTTGATGATTGGATATCCTATCGAATAGATTTCCTCCGTTGTCCCAAATCCGAAGGTATTGTTCTGACCTTTGGACGAAGCATACACCCACGCCCGTTCGTCCCGGTTAAAAGGTCGTTCCTCTTTGTCGTTTGCGACCCAATACTGCCGCATCTCAGGGCCGATCGTCTCCAGCCAATAGCGAAAGTGCCCAACCACTGGAAAGTTGTGCATGATCGCGTGCTTTTTTTGCAGCACGTCGTGAATCACGACCACCATGACTATCGCAAAAAGCGTCCACGCCCAGTGCTCCATTAGAACCGCCATACACCTACTCGCTATGAACAAGAGATACCAAACCGATTCGCTCGAATTGTCGGACAGCTTTGCAGACAGATCCGGGTCGAGTCAACACGGAAAACCGACGCTCTCCTGCGGCACTTCGCGACGTAATCAATTACTCAAACGCCGCCGATTTCCCGGGCCACCGAGGTTTCATTCGTCCAATGACGATATTGCGGAACGATAAATCGGTCGTCGGATCGTGCCCTTGAATCATGATGGTTCCCGGCTCGACGCGCAGGCCTCGGCGTGGATTCGCGTTTGGTTTTCGAGTGTCAGACCAATCGGTCACTTGATAGCCATTGGCCCATGTCGAAATGTGAGGCCCATCTGCGATGATTGTGAGACGAAACCATTCGAAGTCGTTCGTCACGACGCGACGGGCGGTAGTCCGTCGAAAAATCCCACCAGTTCCGGTATCGAGCGGTTTGTCACGAGTTCCCTCGAATCCGTTGTGGATCTGGCATTCGTAGCCGTTCATTTGCTCGCCAGGAATGCAGCGGAAGAAAACACCGGAATTGAGATTCCTGCCGTTGGAAAAGCAATCCATTTGAAACACGAAGTTGTCGTAGCTATTTTCGGTTTCGAGCTGCCCCAATCCATTTGCGACGTGAAGGTGGCCCTCTTCGTTAACCGTGAATTCACTTTTCATATCCGGGTAGGTTTTCCAACCGGTCAAGTCTTTTCCGTTGAATAAACTCTGAAGGCCCAGCGGCTTGAGCTTGACGTTTTTGAATTCGACCTGACCTGAATTGTGTTGCAATCCAATGTAGCCTCGACCAGAGGGAGCTGGATCGGTGTATTCCAGGACCTCCTTGCCATCCAAAACGACGGTCCAGTGCCCACCTTCCGCTCGAACTTCGTATGTATGCCATGCGTCATCCGCTCCGGCGCCTTCGACTTTCTGTCGGCCGACGAAACTGCCTGTCGGAAACGGATTATCGGGCGGAGCAATATTCAGCTCATAGCAGTCGCGCGTAACGTTTTGCGGCTTGGGGCTCGTCCGCAAGAAGATGCCACTGTTTGTTGTTGGCGTCGCACGAAAATCGACTTTGAATTCGTAGTCGCAAAACTGCGTGGTCGTATACAGCAGACATTGCTCGCCTTCGGTCACGATGATACGACCATCACCGACCTTCCAATCGGCGTTACCCGACTGTCGCCAGCCATACGTGGTTTCGCCATCAAACAGCAACAGCCACCCATCCGCCTGCTCTTCCGGAGTCAGCACGTTGTCAGCCGCCACCAAATGTGATGCACAGATAAAACACATCAGACAAATCTTAACTCGACTTACCATCGTCTTCATGGCCCCGAGAATCCTAGGAACGAACTCAATTCAAAGCACAAACATAACGAATGGAGATCGTTTTGTCACAGCTCAATTCTTCGCAACCCGGATCTACATAGAATCTGATGAAGCCGCAACCAGGAGCGCAACTAAGGCCTGACGTCGTACGCATGCGTCGTAGCTCAGGAGCTCCTCGTCTACAAACTGCTAACGCAGCACATCGGCAAACGCATTCTGCAGGCATTCAAGTGCATGCTTACCCTCATCGCCGTCAACGACGACATTGACGCGCACTTCACTTGTACTGATCATCGATAAGTTGATGGCGGCATCCGACAGCGCTTTAAACATCCGAATCGCGACACCCGTGTGACTTCGTAATCCGATTCCTGAAACTGACAGTTTGG
>JAGQPC010000699.1 GCA_020426925.1 Planctomycetales bacterium
AAGAGCGATGGAAGAAAGATTCCACGCCTGGCTTCGAGCGATGGCACAGCACATTTCAGACGATTCGCCGACGAGCCGAATTGCGAGTATCGCCCGGACCTGGCGTCTATTCAATTCACGTGACCGTCTACAAAGAACTTGAGGACGTTGATCGACCGGAGCAATCCGCCATCGGCCGCGAACTGCAGCGGCACGACGGTAGTCTCGCCAAAGTCAGCCCGGCACCTTTCGCCGGTCCGGTGCAACTTGGTTGGATTCCGATCGGCCGCGACGTTTCGCTGGAGCAGGTGATCATTGCTGACTTGAAATCGCGACTGGAAGAAAGAAACTTAGCACCACCCGCCGACGTTCAGCTCTTACCGCCGACTCGGTAGCGATGGGCAGGCTCACGGGCCGATCCTAGAACCACTGGGCATGATCGTTACATACACGATCTCCGGGCGGCACATAAATCGCACTCGCGGAGCATCTTTGCGTTCCATGCCAACTCCGCGTGAAACGATTAATGTCTTGTTGGATTCCAATTCTGTTCGGCCACTTGCCCAATTGCGCGGAACTTGCGACATCGTCAACAGCGGGCCAATGAACGGCAATTGCACTTGACCTCCGTGTGTGTGACCGGCAACGAGCAAATCTGCATCGACGGATCCCAACGCAAAATCTGGGCTATGCCCAAGCACGACGTGAAACCGATCGCTGGGACGAGCAATCGTCGCGGCTGCATCGAAACTGGCCGGGACAGTGAGCCCCGTCACGTCGATCGGCGACGAGGTGTCCGTGTCGGTCTGAGGAAAAATACGACAGTTGTCGCCGGGGAACAGATCCTGCCATTTCGTGTCGGTGTTTCCTCCGACTGCGAAGAGTCCGTGCGGAGTCTGTCGGGCGAGGTCGCTTGTTAACCGCTTCAGCTTTGTCGCTTCGACATCGCGAATCTTCCGCGTCAACTGCAGGTAATCGCCCGCAAACAAAACCAAATCTGGTTTTCGATCGGCAATGGTTTGGAACGCACGCTCTTCGTATTCACCAATGTGATCGGTCTGCAAATCGGCGACAATGGCGATCGTTAGATCTTCATGAACTCGCGAAGACGAAATTGTGTATTCAGAAACCTGCAGCCATTCGGGCTCGAGCACAGCCGAATCAAACGCGATCAGTAGACCTACGATTCCTAAGAATATTCCTGCCGCCATGACGTTGGTTGCTTTTGATCGCTTCGCGAAGTACGCCATCGCCAAACAGAGCAGCGGAGCCTGCAGCAGCCAGCCCCAGCAAGTCAGCCTCAACATGAGAAAGCCATGCGCACCGATCATGATGCCAATCGCCAAACTGATGGCTAAGCTCGTCATGAGAATGATCAAAAAAGTGACGAGCGTCGGCTTGCGAAGAATCCGCAAGCAAAGAACTGCGTTAATTCCCAGTACAGCGAAGTTATAAACAGGTTCGACAAGCAGCATAAACAATCCTTGGCAGTGAACAGCTTAAAACACTCCGTACGCGAGGTGCAGTTGTTTGTTCGCTTCACACGCGATTTCGATCCGGTTCCACTTAGTTTAAAACGTCCTTCAACCATTGCGGAGAAGGCGATGCCAGTTCGGCGGGCTCCCCATGATTAAATATCGCTACTCGTTTGTACGGTTCGGCGAGGTCGCTGTTGTCGAAGACGATCACGCGCGGCAACTCCGCGATAGCCAATTTCAAGTTGGCTAGAGTGCGTGGAAATCTGGATTTCACTTTTTCCGGCGGCACATCATGCCCTCCCTGAGATACTCGCATCCCGACTCGTTGATCCGACGTGTCTGGGTCCGGAATTCCTATGAAGCACAGGACTACATTGATTCCAGCGTCGGAGGTTTCTTTCAGCCACGCGACCTTGTCGCCAACAGGATCTGAAAAGACGGTTTCGAACGCAAAACTCTCGCCTTGCCGCACAAGCTCGCGCCGAATATTGTCGGCAACTGCCGATGCCTCGTAGGCGCCGATATTAAGCTGCTTGGCTAAATCGTCCGCGTTGATAAACCTCAAACCTGCGGGAGCAATGTGCGATTGATAAAACGTCGTCTTGCCAGCTCCGTTCGACCCGGCAATGGCGACGATGATTGGACGTTCGTCAAGCCATTCCCAGTCCATCGAATTCTACCGAGACTTCTTCTTGGCTTTTTTTTTGACCGGTGACGGCCGACTTTTTTTCTTTACCGGCACGAACTCACGCTGAGCGAACTTGCCAACGACTTGAGTTCCGTCTTCTTCAGTTCGGATCAGAAGGCCTGGCTGATCGGGCACAGGTTCGTAGTGCGGAAATGGCTGCGATTCCAGATAATCGACAACGCGCGATCGCCCTACAGCTTGATCAACACTAGAAATCAATTCCGACAGCGAACGTTCATCACCACTCTTTCGCAGCGCGAGCGTTTTGTCACCTTGCAACAGAGGCTCAACGGCTCGCCCCAATCTGGCCCAGAATTCAATTTGGCCAGCAATTGAACGCTCGGCTACTTCGGCAGTTAGTCGAGCGTCAAGGACAAGGGCATCGGAAAGTTTGACAGGTTGGCTCACAAAACAATGGTAGCATAATGCTACCAGGCAGGCAATCAAGCGTTCTGTGCCTTTGCCAGGTAAACGCGACTCAGGCGAGCGAATCCGCTGCGCCAGCAAATCAAAGCACATCCGAGATATACTTTGTGGTTAGCAGATAAAAACGATATGCGGGATCACACGCAATGAATCACGTTTCATTTTGTAGTCACTGCGGGACCGTGCAAATTACTACCAGGGATTCTCTGCAATGCGCCCACTGTCACGTCGTGATGCGTACCCAGTCCAAAAGAGGAAACGGGATTCGAAAAGGGCTGCTTAGCATCTATGCACAGTTTTTCTGGCACAACCAGACGTTTATACCTGTCATCGTTGACGAACAGGTCGTCACGGTAATTACATCTGATGCGCAATGCCCGGAACTGGAACGATTTCAACGCGAACATCAATTCTCTGACAGAGCCTTTCGAGTTGTGTTGGGTTCACAGGCTGCGCTTGGTTCGGCGAAGTCGGTGCTTTTTTCGCTATACGACTTTGACGGAATGACCGACGACGAATTAGCTGAATTTACCGACGCCGTAATTCAATTCCCGCCTCAGTAATTTCCGTTTCTGACTATTCTTGAAGCAGCACTTTGGGAATGAAGCCGAATGACGTTTCCATCCATTTTCCGCAACTGCAACCGCCGCCGCCTTCTGGCGATAACAACATTCCGCCGGCCGGGATTGTGCTCAACCAACAGTCGGGGCGGATGCGATCCCACATCGTGTAGTCGCCTCGTTGAGTGTTGAACATTGCCGAATTGTTGCCTGATCCTCCGCGGAAGAATAACGCGGAATCGGTGGCCGCGTATGTTCCGCAACCCCCAACCGGAATTCGAAGCTCGCTTGGTGTGCCCGTAGCCAAATCAAAGATCGCAGGTCGCACGAACAACTGATTGCCGACTATCGCGGGGCGTGAAAGGTGCGATCCGTGATCGGCTTTTCCTTTGCCCCACGCAGTCGATTGAGCCCACAGTTTCGCGCCTGTTTTCGAATCGAACGCGTAGACGTGATACTGCTTGTCATTTGAAGAAACGAGCACAATTCGCTCGTTTGTCACCGTGCCATAAAAAGCCACTTTGCCGGGCTCGATGTCTAATTCGACATCCCATTCGACTTCTCCCGTCGACGCGTTGACGGCAACGAGCCGCTGCCCATTCCAAAACGAGTCGCCGTCCAGTCGTCGCGTCTCTGCGTCCGCTGAATTTGGAGATTCCACGAAGAACAGATAATCATCGTTAATCGCGATCGTCGCGTTGACGATTGGAGATCGCTGTAGTTCCCACGTTTTGTCGCCCGTTGCTGGGTCGACCGCAAAGAGTTTATCGCTACAGACTTTCGCGGCAACAACGCCTTCGGTTCCGTCGTACCACGCTGCTTTACCCCAGAAGTCGATCCATAGGTTGCCCGGACGAACGCTCGAGCCGATCAACAAAGACTTGTGCCTCGCGACAAAGCCGAAATCGTTTCGAGGTTCGCTGTCATTCCCAGGTACGTCGATCGCATTGACAACTTCGCCTGTCGCGGCGTCGATCTTCCAGCATTTGTCGCGAACCGTCGCATAAACGAAATCGTCATCCGCGCACCAGTTTCCGCAATCTCGAGGCATGTTGAAGCGGCGGAAATGTGGAGTTTCCAGCGACCACAAAATGGAACCGTTGTATTGATCCATGGCGATCATGCGATCAAGACCTTGCAGGAAAATTCGCCCGTTCGTCGACAGCGGAGGCGTCTTGCGTCCGTTGCGATCGGACTGGTAGCGA
>JAGQPC010000700.1 GCA_020426925.1 Planctomycetales bacterium
TAGTGGAAGTTGCTAAACTTCCTGGGAGACGGGATCTTTAGCAAGATCCACTACGAGCAACCCGAAAGCCAAGATGCGAGGAGTATTTGCGCATACGAGATATTCCGCCTAAAGGCGTACTACTAACGAATCGCACCGAATACGGAACAGTCAATTGAGCCCCTCGAAGAGTAAAACGCCATGCTAGGGCGATGGAGTACCCAAATCGCAGCATTGATCGTGCTGGTGATGTGGTCGCCAATTTTCGGCGTGGTCGTTTCTTCGACGACGGGAAACACGAGCTCGCCGGAGAGTAGTTTTCCGTGGGTGAATATCGGTGCGACGTACGGGGCGACCGGAATCTATCTGGGAGACCGATGGGTGATCACGGCTGCTCACAATTTCCGTGGCGGTCAGCCCCAGCCGATTGTCTTTCCAAACATTGGGAGATTTCAGCCGGTCGCAGGATCGGGAATCTTTGTCGAGAATAGCGACCCCGAGCTAACGGAGTTCGCCGACTTGGCATTGTTTCGCTTGCAAGAGGATCCAGGGATTCCTCCGATTTCGATTGTTTCCGAAACTCCGGCGGTTGGAGAGACCGTTTACATGGTTGGCATCGGGCGCAATCGCGAAGAGAACTTGACTTACTGGAACGCCGAAACGACGCCCGACAAAAACGTGTGGACCGAAACTGACGAGACCGGCGAGTACGTTGGCTTCAAGACTCTGGACACGCACGCGACACGCTGGGGCACGAATCTTGTCGAAGACGATGAACGATTCTTTTTTGGTTCAGATTCTGACCCGGACCACGTATCGCTTGGCCCGGGTTCGAACGTCGACACGATTTCTTTGATCACTGAATTCGATAAAGAAGGGTACTCGACGAGTGACTTTGTCAAAGGACCAGATGGAGCCATCGATACGGCATACGAAGCGCAGGCAGTTCTGGGGGATTCTGGCGGCGGATTGTTTGTCGAAATAGACGGTCAGTGGCAGTTGGCTGGAATTATGCACACCGTCTACAGTCACTTCAACGATGATCCAGGAGGTCCTCTGTTGCGTGAGAATCCGATGTTTGGCAGCGTCACGCTTTCTGCAAACCTTGCGGACTATCGGGAAGCGATTTTGGCGCACACTGAATATCGTCGTGGAGACTTTGATGGTGATGGACTTTTGACCAGCAATGACATCAATCTGTTGACCGGAGTCATGCACTCGAGCGTCGTGCCGCCTAGCTTCGATCTGAACAGCGATGGCACCATTGATCAGCAAGATCGCCAAGTGTGGGTAGAGGATCTCGCTTACACGAACTTCGGTGATTCGAATGTCGATGGACGCTTTGATTCAGCCGATTTGGTTTCTGTCTTCCAGTTCGCGAAATACGAAGTCGATGGCAGCGATGGAAGTTGGCAGGCGGGAGATTGGAACGGAGACCGCGTTTTCAGCTCGTCAGATTTAGTCCTGGCGTTTCAAAGCGGTGCCTACGAGAATGGGCCTCGTGATCGAACGCAAGTGTTCGGCAGAACTCTAGTCGTTCCAGAGCCGGAGTCTACGCCGTTTTTGTATTGGTTCGTAGTTGTCGCGTTGATGAGGCGGCGGGTTTCTTCGCTGACGCAGCGACGTGTGAATTCTTAATTGGCGCGGTGGGCAATTTGCGTTCCCCCGCAGCGTTTCTTTGTCGGTTCTTTTTCGGCCGGTTGAAATGGGCGACAATCTGGTGTCGGTTGTGCTGCTTCTGTCATCTGGAGCACGACGGGCTAGGTCTGCTCACAGCGGCCAGTTCATCGCGTCAAGAGAATGAGACGTTAAACTTTTGGCCAAATGGAAGCGGCGAATTGCCGTAAACTTGTCGAATCATCATCGCTGAAATACGATGAGAACCTGGCGGCTGCGGCAACGGAATCTTTTGGAGATAGGCGATGAATCAATCTTGGCGAATGGCTGGATTCATCGCTGCTATTTTTCTTGCGGTCAGCTCGTCCACGTACGCCGTTGTTGTTTCGACGACCACCGAAAACACGACTGCACCTGCCGATCCAACATTCCCCTGGAACAATGTAGGCGTAACTTCCAACAACTTATCGAGCGTCTACCTGGGCGATCGGTGGGTGCTGACGGCTCGGCATGTTATCAGTGGAGCTTCGCCGACTTCGATCGAATTTCCGGAAGTCGGATCATTTTCAGTGACTCCCAACTCGGTTGTGTACGTCGAAAACACGGGCGCCTCCTTGTCGCAGTTCTCAGACTTGGCGCTTCTTCGCCTTGATCAAGATCCAGGCCTCCCGTCAATTCCCATTACGGCGACAACGCCAGACGTTGGAACTCTCGTCTATTTCGTTGGCAATGGCCGAAACCGTCAAGACGACCTCACGTTTTGGGACGCAGACATCTCGCCGGAGCACAACATCTGGACCGAAGTCGATGACGACGGCGAATTCGCGGGCTACAAAACAATCAGCTCGCAAAGTGTGCGGTGGGGAACGAATATGATCGAAGATGATGAGCGATTGTTTTTTGAATTCGATCAAGGGCACGTTTACATTCAGCCGGTCAACGGTTTCGACACAATTTTTTTGATTACCGAATTTGATCGCGAAAGTTATTCCAACACGTTCGTGAAAGACGAGCAAGGACGAATCGAAACCGATTTTGAAGCGCAAGCGGTCGTCGGAGATTCCGGCGGCGCGATGTTCATGCTGAACGAAGGAACGTGGGAGCTCGCGGGAATTATCAACGCCGTCCAATCGGACAACGGCCAGGACGAACCGGGCGGACCCCCAACTCCACTGAATCCAATCTTTGGTGACGTGACACTCGCCGCGAATCTTGCGGACTATCGAGCGACGATTCTATCGCATTCCGGATATCTGCTTGGTGACTTCGACAACAATGGAAAGCTCACTCAGAACGACATTGACTTGTTGACCGGAGTTGTGCTGAGCGGTGTGGATCCGCCATCGTTTGATCTGAATAATGATGGCGATGTCAATCAAGAAGATCGTCGAGTGTGGGTTGAAGAACTGGCGTTTACCTTCTTTGGCGACTCAAACTTGGATCGGCAGTTCAACAGCGCAGACTTAGTTGTCGTATTCCAAAATGCCACGTACGAAGATGACATCGCTGGCAACGGCAATTGGCTCGCCGGCGATTGGAACGGCGATCGAGAGTTCGACAGCAGCGACTTAGTTGCCGCGTTCCAAAGTGCAGCCTACGAGCACGGACCTCGCACGCCCGGCGGCGGAGGCAACGGCAATGGCGGAGCCATCATTGTGCCTGAACCGGACGTTGCGCGTTGGTTGTTGTTTGTGGTTCTCGTGTCTCTTGCACGAAGACGCGTGTGAAGTTACTCCGTTGCGCGCCAAGCAGTCTCGTCATCCGGCCTTTGGCCATCTTCTCCCCGCCGGGGCGAAGGAACGAACAGACTGTGCGTCCAATTGCTGACGCGCGAATCTTTAGAATTTGTATCGCAATTCTGTTCGAACCCCGGCGAGATCTTCTGCGTTTTCTTGGATGGCGTACATTCCGTCCATTCGCCAAATCCACGCGTGGTTTAGTGGAAGCTGATATCGAGCACCGAAGCCGTATTGGTCTCCGGGCGATCGGCGATTTACCGCGGTTCCAAATGTCTGTACCGCAGCAAGTTCTAGGACGATTTGATAGTTCAATTCTGGACCGAGAATGTTCACGCCAATCGCGCCGCCGTACGTGTTGTTGGCTGTGTCGTCCATTAGTGGATAGCCAGTCAGACCATCGGTTTCAAAGTTGATTCCGATGTTGCGAAGGATGCCGCCAGCGACAGCTGCCCTCGCCACCGACTGCGGAGAACCTTTGCCCAAAAATAGATTGCAATAAGGAACAAAGAACGTCGGATTGTGCGAGACCAGTGAGTTCTCAATCACAATCAACTGACCGCTGGCCGTTTTACCACTGGCGATCGGATTTTGTTCCGTGTTCGTGAAGAATCGAATGGAATTCGAAATGCGTTCGAAATATCGCCGAGTGAATGAGACGCCCAGATTGTGATAACTGAGTCCGCTGTTCGTTTGATCGTCCAAGAACGCGTAGCCCGTTTCTAAGTAGCCGCCGTACGCGTCGATGGCTGTGTGCACTCCGTAGACTCGTGCGGCGCTGTCGTCGGTGCCGAAAGCGGGGCTGTTGATTTTGTCGAACCCGACGAAACCGGTCACGTCGTAGTTGGCCCAATCGAGCTTTGGATTTTGCTTTGCGAGCATCGTCACCATCGCGCCGACGAACGCGTCTTCGATCCAATAGCCGTTTTGATAGAAGACGGGGATCAAGCCAGCGGCGAATGGCACGGCAAGTTCAGGATCGACGCCGTTCCATCCTGCGTGAATCGCTCCGATGTCGCCTTCAAAAAAGATCGTGTCGAAGTTGTAGTCAAATTCGTCTCGGTAATCGATTTCGCCGTTGTCGTACACCAGGCGAGTGAACCGAGGACCGCGGTCTAGCGGCCCGATGAACGCGTGTACTCGTTCTGTCGAGGTGATTTTCCAGTCGAGATCCAGGTTCAGACGATGAGCCCAAACCGTTTGTTCATTGGCTCCGTTTTGATTGAATGCGACTGCCGTGCGATAGTCGCCATAGAGTAAAAAGTGCTGCGCGACGAGATTCGTTTTTCCCATCCACGTTTCTGAACGAGGAATCTCTCCGGCTCGATAGAGACCGCGGCCCAGTTCGATCCATGGGCGTTGCGTTGGGTTGAGATACTTGCCGTAGTAGATGTCTTTTTCGACATTCGGATTGTAATCAAACGCAGAATAATCTGGATCGTCGCCGAACGCGCGAGGATCATATGGTACCTCGCCATGTTTGACGCACACATACGGATTGACGTCGTTGCAAGAGTCGTCTTTCGCTCTAGTTTCCTCGGATTCGTTCGACCCGCCTTTTCCTGTGTCGTCGTGATTGTTGTCCTCATCTTCTTCGTCATCAGACGCATTAGCGAAGGTAAGTCGATTTGGCGGCGCCGAGTCTAGGACTTCGCCATGCTGGCGAGAAGCCTGATGCGCTGCGTCGAGTGACGTTTTGCTATGGTCGCTCGATGCGACAGGCGGTAGTCGGCGAATGCTTGAGGTGAATTGCCGGCTAGACGATGACTGTGGAATCGTAGAATTCGCGACTGAAGCAACAGGTCCGCCGTGAGACGGCGCTGGGTGGTCGTATCGTTGAGCGAAATAGGCGGCGCCCGGTTTGTTGGACGGCGAGTCAGCGTCCTGCGCGAACAGCACGCTGGCATGCACGAGCGCGACGCTCGCCACAAGCCAGGTCATCGCTGCTTTCGTCCGTCTGTTCGCCGGCTTCATTCAACACCTCTACCGTACAACGAATTCATATGCGTGTTGATGGAAGTCCAGCATGCGTTCGTTCATCGTGCGTTCCATTTCTGGTGTCGCTTTGCAGAATCGCATGAAGTAAATCGGTTCCGCGCGACTTCGCATTCGCACCGTCAGCCGATATCGACCGGGCGTTTTCATGCAGTCGGCGGGCACTTGGTATTTCGCGTAACGCTCGCCCAACGCGGTCAGCGAGTGATTTTCCAAACGAATGAACGGAGGATGATTCAGGTTCGTGATGGGAAGTCCGCTCGGCCGAATGAATGGTAACTGATCGATATCGACGTTGATCGGAAGGTACATTTCGCGATCGGTTCCCTTCACGCCGGTGGTCAAGAATTTGGTTTGTAGGTTAAACAGCTGCAGGTCTCGTTTGATTCTTCCCGCGGCAACTTCCAGCGAGTGGACGTCGGCCACGTCGCCGTTCGCATCGACATAGCCGGACTCCCAGATCTTGTTGCCGTACGGTCCCGTCAGTGCGACGTTCAGCCAAAGCTGCGGTTGTGCACCCAGCGAGCCGCTCGGCATGTTGTGACCGCTGTTGAGATTGCGGACACGATATTTGAATTTCAGAGGTTTCCCGGAATGTGGAGCTTGCACAAAAAACGGTCCGTCGATTTTGGACGTGTTCTCCATTAGCTCGAACCGGGTCTGTTTCTTCCAAGCGAGCAGTTCCAGGTTTTCGTTGATGATGTCGCGAGCATCCATGCGGTCGTCCACTTCCTTCCACACTTCTGGGAAGTTGACCGAGACCTTGCCTTCGTCCACCAAGTCTTCAAACTCTTCCGTGCCCCAACCTGCACGCCAGTCGAATTCGAGCCATTCCTTGACGTGCCAGTCTTCCGCTTTTGGATTCAGCGGGAACGTGCCTGGATGTGCGATGGAATAACCAGGGCCGTAGAAAAGGTGGTTTGAATGTTTGCGGTGCGGGTTGATCTTCTTTCCGCCGACGATCGCCGTCGGACCAGTTTCGTAACCAGCGGCTTTGCCGGGCACCGCGCCCATGTGGCAATCTTGGCAGGCGACACCTTGTTTGCACGCAGGCGACGCTCGGTACTGTTCGCCGACGATCTCAAGTTTGATACCTGGAAAGACGGCGACTTGATGGCACGCGATGCAGAAGTTGCTCTTCGACAAATGGTCGAAACAGACGACTCTGTTGTGAATGTTCTGGCCGGGACCTTTTTCGTCAGGGGACGTCTTGACTTTGTAGTGGTCTTTCTTCGCAAGCAGCTCGTGTAGCGTGTTTTGGTTCGACGCAGCCACGACAGGTTCGAAGATTGAGCCCGTTTCGACGCGTCGCTCACCGTTGACTTTGTAGTATCGCTCGACGACGCGATGACACGCGATGCAAGTCACGCCTTCATTTGCAGCGGGAATCGAATCCCACAGCGGATCGTCACGACTTTCACATATCGATACACCGACGGGCGAGTGGCAACGCATGCAAAAGTAACCGATCGTGCCTTTGGACAGGTCGTTGATGGTTTGCTCGAACTTTTGAAACATCGGCGACACCGCCGCGTACGCGTGCGATGATACGCTCCATTCGCGGTAATGGTCTTCGTGACATTTGCCGCATTCTTTTGCGGATGGATACATGTTCGTCGAAAGCAGCTCGAGATGCGGATCGAGTTTTGACTTGTCGCCGTCTGCTTCTGTGTCTGAGTCGTCTGACTCGGAATCGCGATCGTCGTAAGAAGGTGTTTCTTGGGGGGCGAGCGTGTCGCGCAGAATATCGCTTGGCCGCTGTTGCTGATTCGTGTTTTCTTGCGGGGTCGTGATTGGACTCGGTTCGACTTGTGGAACCTGCTGCGGTTCTGGGAGGACGTCTTGCGGTCGAGGCAGCGATTCTGGCCCGGGTGAATTCGGCGAGGCAGCCGAGGGTTCGTTCTTTGAGGGAAGCGAACGTGAACGCAAGTACTGAAATCCGGGCAACACGTCTTCGTCGCCAATTAACGAATCGGCCGGTGCTTGAGGCGTTTCTGTCGGTGGCCTCGAGACAGGCTTAGAGTAAGAGTCTTCCGTGTCGTGGGATGGTTCTGCACGTCGCATAGGGACCGAGTCAAATCTTGACCGTCCAGGCGCTTGTGGCTGCGAGTCGAGTAGTGTCGGTCGGTCGGTCGGCTTTGGGACGTCCAGAGGCGGGCGAGTCGTTTCGCGAGAACGATCAAAAATGGATCGGGGCTCCGTTCGCTCTGGTGTGAGGCCTGGCGTGACTTGAGGTGATTGAGCGGGTGGCAGCGGTGGCTCAGGAAAAATGGAAGGTGACTCGGGCTGCTCAGACGGCGGTCGCTTAGTCGCTGGTGCAGCAGGTTCTACTTCGGCTGGTTTTGGAGGGGTGAGCTGTGGAGCGGTTGTCTCGCCAGGGCGATCAAAGAAGGATCGTGGTGCTGGTCGCACCTTGGCAGGTTTCAGCGGTGGCTGCTCAACTGGTTGAGGTTCAGCCGACGATAGCGGTGGCTCTGGTTCAGCTAACGCATCTGATGGCTCGTCCTGTTCGAGCGAAGGAGGCTCGGCGATCGGTTCGTTGCCCGGCTCGTCGTTTTGAGGTTGCTCGGGTGACGTTACCTCTGGACCCGACGTCGACTGAGCTGGAGCTTCGATTTTGAAATCGCGCAAGTGTTCATAACCTGGCAGAACATCGTCCGGATCATTTAGCAAGTCGGAACCGCGTGCTGCCGTGTTTTGCGGTTGGAACAAGAACGCGACTGATGGCAAGCTCCGTGAGCCGGGGCGGGTGCGATTTGCGATCCGTCTTTTCGTTCCTAGCAGTCGCTGAGCGTCGCGATCTCGATCGGTTTGATAACGCTTGCCCGGAAGCTGATGGCGAACAAATGACGGACGGTACGCTGACGTCTGTGCGCTTGGCGTGTCAGTGTTGCGTCGGTTTTGCGCATGCGCTGAGCAAGCATCAAGCAAAAAGATGATCCCGAGCGCAATCCGCACCAAATGTCGACTTTGCATGGCAATCCTTTACCAGCCGTCAGTAAACCAATCCGTTGTCTCGACTTGGCATCGGTACGCACCATGCTGTAGCAGCAGACATTGCGGTTGCACCCCTGTTATTGAACATTCCACGAATACCCGCGTAACCGGAACACGTGGAGTAAATTGAGCGGCCCGGTACGGTTTTGCAGCCACAAACTTTGGAGCGGCGTAGCATAAGGATAGGCAAGCGAAACCGTGTTTGTGGTGTGGCCGCGTATGTTCCAAAGATCGCGGTTCTGCCATGGGAGAGTTCAATGCGTACAGTTCTCTTTGAAGATCCACTTGTTAGCCAACTTGATCCGTTAGCCCTTGCGCGACCTGCATATTTGCTTTCGTGTGGAGGCACGACGTTGTACGGTGCGCTCGGTGCGATCGTGACTCCGGTCGAGTCGTACGTTCGTCCTCATCTGCGAGCCATCGAGGATGCCGATCGAACGTTGACAGCACACGGTGGAGCAGTGCCAGAGACGACGCTGTTGTTGAATGGCGCGGTCGTGCCGACGGTCGCCACAATTCGCACATTGAATGAATTGGTTCAACTAGGAAAACAGTGCGTCGTGCGGAATCGAGATCAGATCGCTGCCGCGGTTGTGCCAGCCGGATTCCCGTTGCCACTCAATCCAACCGACTCGGATGGCTATCAATTGTTGAAGCGAGCCTTGGATGAGTTCAACGTGCCTGACGAAGATTACAGTATCCACTTGCTCCGCGATCCGCACGACCTGGTTGCCGAGCACGTGCTGAATTTCGCCGATACGCTCGAGGACCGAATTGCACGCAACGACTTCACGCAGCTTGCGGACGGAGTGTTCGTCACTGATCCGAACACGACGATCGATTCTCTTATCCGATGCGATACGTCGAAGGGGCCGATCTTGATTGAAGAGAATGTATCAATCGGTCCGTTTACGTATCTGCGCGGACCGCTTCACATTGGCAAAAACGCAATCATCAACGAGCACGCTTCTCTGAAAGACAATGTCTGGGTCGGCAACAACGCCAAGGTCGGAGGCGAAGTCGAAGAGTCTGTCATCGAACCTTTTTCCAATAAGCAACATCACGGGTTCTTGGGGCACTCGTACATCGGCAGCTGGGTCAATCTTGGCGCGGGCACTTCGAATAGCGATCTGAAAAATACCTACGGGCAGATTCGCATCGATTACGACTATGGCCGCTGCGACACTGGTATGCAGTTCTTAGGATGCATGATTGGCGATTACACAAAAAGCGCCATCAACACGTCGATCTTCACTGGCAAGGTCATCGGTGCGTGCAGCATGCTGTATGGCTTCATTACGACCAACGTTCCGAGCTTTGCGAATTACGCTCGAACTTTCGGGCAAGTCACCGAGTTACCTGCGGACGTGCTCATCGACACACAGCGACGGATGTTTACACGTCGTCGAATCACTCAGCGCCCGATTGACATTCAGCTTCTGCGTGACATGAACGAACTGGTTCGCGAAAAGCGTCAGCTAGTGGAAGAACGATTGGCTTTGTAGATTATTAGCTTGTCTAGAGCGACCGGCTGTTCATCGCGATTGGCGAGCAGCTCGGGATACAACGAATTTTTCAAGAATCTTCAGGGAACAACTTTAACAATGAACCTGTCGCAAGCGTATGGAGACGATCGATTCGGGTTGTCCTTCGAGCTATTTCCGCCCAAAACTGATGCTGGCCTGACGGCACTCGAAAAACACGTGTCGGTGCTGTGCGAGTATTCGCCCAGTTTCATCACATGCACGTACGGGGCAGGCGGATCGACTCGAGACAAAACGCTCGAGATCTTGAAACAGGTTAAGTGTTCGTTCAACGTTCCAGTTGCGTCCCATTTGACTTGTGTCGGTTCGACGGTCGAGTCGTTACGAGAGTATTTGGCCACGGCGGACGAACTGAAGATTGAAAACATTGTGGCGTTGCGTGGTGATCCGCCGAAAGGTGAATCGGAATTTAAGCCGGTTGAAGGAGGACTCAGCTACGCCAACGAACTGGTCCAGCTGATCAAGTCGGAGTTTCCGCAGTTCGGGATCGCCGTTGCCGGTTATCCGGAAAAGCACCAAGAAGCTCCGGACATGGCAACCGACCTGCAAAACCTGAAGCGAAAGGTCGACGCCGGAGCCGATGCCGTGATTACGCAATTGTTTTACGACAACGCCGATTTTTTTCGCTTCCGTGATTCTTGCGAGCAGCTTGGCATCGACGTCCCAATCGTGCCTGGCATCCTTCCGGTTACGAATCTAGGGCAGATCACTCGCATCACCTCATTGTGCGGCAGTAAATTGCCTCAGCGTTTTATCGATCGAATGTCAGAACAAGACACAGAGGAATGGCAGTTCTCTGCGGGCGTCGAGTTTGCCACACAGCAAACGCAAGAATTGGTAGAGCAGGGCATTCCTGGCATTCACTTTTACGTGCTAAATAAATCGCAAGCGACGCAACAAGTGCTCAACGCCGTCACGCTCCCTTGAAAGAGTTGGCAGTCGTCAGTCGTCAGTCGTCAGTTGGCAGTTGGCAGTTGGCAGTTGGCAGTTGGCAGTTGGCAGTTGGCAGTTGGCAGCGAAAATGCGATGGGACGATCGAGCTTTCAAATTCCTTGAAACAAGCTATCCTAGCTCCTAGCTCCTAGCTCCTAGCTCCTAGCTCCTAGCTCCTAGCTCCTAGCTCCTAGCTCCTAGCTCCTAGCTTCTAGCTCCTAAGTTCGGAAGAGCGTCGTCTAGGTAAAAAGTGTAAATCTCG
>JAGQPC010000701.1 GCA_020426925.1 Planctomycetales bacterium
ACGACCAAAAAGAACGTCCATCGTTTCCACCCCAAAACGTCGACGATCCAATAAAAGCACAGCAAGAATAGGATTGCCCAACCGGTTGAATAGACTGCGAACGAAGCGGTCAAGATCCGTTTGACGATGGGGATCGGAAATCCAAGCATGTACCCAGCCGCAATCAAACAGCCAGCGGCAATTGCGAGCGTCTTGATGATTTCGCCTGGTGTCTTGTCGCCGGCCAACAGCCTTCCGCACATGGCTCCGGCGATGATGGTCGAAGTGGACGGAATGGCGTTCAGCGATACCCAATAGCCCGAACTCTGCTTTCCCATCGCCCACAGTTCGAAATCGCCGCCCATATTCGCGTGTCCCATTGCCCACGGGCCGCCATCACCGTTACCTGGATAGAGAATCCAAGCGATTGTGTAGACGATCAGAATGACGGTCGCGGTAATCCCTTGCGTCAAGAATCCTTTGTGCAAAACGAAGTGCGTCATCAAATAGCCAAACGCAATCTGCGGCAACACATTAACCAACGTGTAGGTTGGATGCTCGGCGTGAATGGAACTAAAAATCGCAGCGATCAAGAACAAGTTGAAACTTCGCCGCAAAGCATGAAGGACTATTTTGCCGTGCGACTCTCCCAACGAAATACGTTTCGCGTAGGCGAACGGCATTGCGACTCCAACCATGAACATGAACGATGGCTGGATCAAATCCCAATAGACGCACCCTTCCCACGGAACATGCTCCGTTTGGTGGGCTAAGAAATGCAGATACGGGTGCCCTTCGAACGCGGAAAAACCAAACCCGTGCGAGATCAGCGAAATCATGATCGCGCCGCGGTATGCATCCAAGCTAACCAGACGCCGTGATGCTTTGTTGTCGGCAATGTCACTCACGTTGAAGTCTCTTTTCTTTAAATTAACGTCAACTCTGAAACGCCCTTGCTCAAATCAAAGCACGCGGTGATCGCGTTTCCATGTTCGCACCATGAATCGGTCGTGAGCGCTAGCGGCCCCGCTACTTTTGTCAGTTTGCGAGCTGTACCTGCTGCGTGTTGAATCGACGGCTGACGAGTTTCTCGCTTCGGAATCGACACCGTGTAGTCGGGGCACGCAAACGGAGCTCGAAAACGAATGCTGTCGGCCCCTTGGTCGATTTGCGTTAACTCCTTCGCTGCCCAGTATCGTGACAGCTCGCTGAGTTTCATCCAGATCAGATTGTCGAAGCGAGCATGCAAGCGACGGACGACTTCTTGGAAAACTTTGAATCCTTTCTCTTCGCCGTTCCAATGGATGCCAGTCCAGTGACAGACCATCATGGCCGGCTCAGCGTTAGTGATTACGTCGACCATCCGACCGGTCTGCAAGTCAGGCGTGATAAACTTGTCGACGCCGGCCGGTTCGACATTGTCCCAGCCGCCTGTCCAATCACCCGTGCAGCCGATGACGCTGACCACGCATTTGGGATCGTCGGTGTTGAGGTCGCTTGCATATTCGACGCGCGGCGCGACGCTCCGATCGTCCGTGTACAGATGACGGAAGTAATGAGGGACTTCGGCGCCGAACACGTCGCGAACCGATTCCAAAGTCGCTTGAGAAAGTTGAGGCAACGCTCCGCTGCCATATCCGCCCGGCGTCGTTAACCCTTCGCAAGGAAGGCCAACGTTTTTCAGGATTTGCAGACCGTACGCATGATAGGCGGTCAATTGATCGACGCTCTTTCCGGTCGTCCAGTCCCAGTTTTCCATGAACTTCGGCGAATAGTCGGGAAAGGGGTGCCCCGTTTTCAGATTAATGACTCGCGTGTGCGTGACCATTTCGGGATGGATGTCCCAGTTGGGCATCATTAAGTCTCGCACCAAGTTGATGCTGTCGCTTAGTTCTCGGCGCGACCATCCGGGCAACTCTCGATCGAGCCTGCCGACGCAAGCCGGAAACGGAACGATACTGTATTTTCCCTTCACGCCATGTTCCGCACACCACTCGCCAAACTTGCGAACGAAGCTGTCCGGGATTTCGACTGGCCACTGTTTCCAGTTTCGATGGTAAACCTCTTTTTGCGAGTTCCATGCCGTATTGAATTGAGGCATAGCGAACCGATTGAGATTCACTAAACACGTCGAATCATCAATGATCAGTCCAACGGGAACACGAGTTTTTGGATTGAGCACTTTCACGCCAGGCGATTGTTCGGGCCGATCACCTGCCTGCTGTGCGAACAGCTTGCCGCCGCTACCGAGCAGTGCCGCGGATATCGCACCCTGTGTCGTTCGTTGCAGAAAGCGTCGGCGGGAAAACATAGAAGAATCCATAGGCATAACGACAATCACTTTCGTGTAGGAATTCCGCAGGCTACGAGCAAACCATGGAATCGCTCAAGGCGATCAAGGGCGGATTATACAGGATGACGAGCAGCCCGGCTTGCACGTTCGTGCTGAGCGTTGAACACATGGCTCAAAAAGCCTCGGTTAGCTGTTCGCTTTTTCGGTGAACTCCAGCAACTTCGCTCACAATCAGTAGTGGTTAGCGGCGGATGTCGCGCAGCAGCCCAATCAGTGTTCGTGTAACTGACGCTATCCTCCACGTCTAGCACTGCCTGACGATGGAAACAGGTACGAATTGGTCCAAGGAGAATTGAGGATGCTGTCTCCCGCGGCCGCCAGCATGGCCGTTTCGCGATGCGTATTGGATCGATGCTTGAACAGCACGCGCGCACGAATCAACTCGGCGAAGTCTTTGCCGCCGAAACGGGGTTCTTGCTCTCCACTGATCCCGACACGGTTCGAGCGCCCGACGCGGCATTTGTCAGTGTCGCGAATTTCAAGGGACTTGAGGAAGTCAGTGGATTTCTTTCCGTTGCTCCTGATTTGGTTATCGAAGTTGTTTTGCCGAACGACAGTTCGTCGGCAGTCGAGGAAAAAGCAAACTCCTGGATTCAGTTCGGCGTTCGGTTGGTGCTGGTCGTTGATCCGGCAAATCAGTCAATTCGAACGTATCGAGACCAGGCGTTGATCAACGTTTACTTTGCCGGTGCTCACGTCGATGCGGCAGATGTGGTGCGTGAGTGGAGATTCGCAGTGAGTGATGTCTTCATCATTTAAGGATGCCTTCTTCCTGAAGACGACGATGGGCAAAGTGCTAAGATCATTTAACAACGCAGGATGATTTGTCATAAGTCTCAAAAAAACACTTGCCTCAGGCCCGACTCCATTTTACGATCAGCACTTAAACCCAACGAAGAGAGTGTCTAATAGCACAGACTGTTTTTGCCAATCTGAAAGGCCAGCTAGTGATCTGAACACTCGACCTGTCATTTGCAATAACTAGGTCGACGCCGCCATTAGCTTCTTTTGCCTTGGGGTCCTACCGCGACCTCGAAAAGCACCGTCCCAAAAACTGCTTGTCGGGATTGTTGAGCTTTGCAAT
>JAGQPC010000702.1 GCA_020426925.1 Planctomycetales bacterium
TGCCGTTACGCACAAGATGAATTCTATTTTTGGTCCGAAGCATAGATCTGTGTTTCCGGGTATTCAGAGGACCAGGCGTACCATCGACATTGGATACACTTCACCCATGTCAACTCTTTGCCTCGCAGTGGCCCGTCGATGCCGCGTCCTGCGAGCGACCACCGAGTTCCCGTTTCTTTATCCTTAAACGGAGCGGTTTCGGGTGAAATCTCATCGGCGTAAAAAGTCAACGTGCGTCCGTCGATTCGCCGGTCAAACGCGACCGCAGTTTTAGTTCGGTCATACCAAAAAACAGCAACCGGCAAATCACCCCCTTCGTCCAACATGCACGCGCGTTCGGATAGGTCCTTCAGCGAAAACGCTTTTTGACTGTTGGCGAATTCAACACCCAACACGTTCGTCATCGAATCGAGCCGCTCGTCCACTTTGCCGATTGAGTCCTTTGCGGCTTGACTCATTTCTGTCGGCAACGGTGTCGTTTCGTATTTCTTTCCATCAAACAAATCGTAAGTTGTCGATTCAGGATGCAGCATCAACCAATAGTTCCAATCGGTGACCAGACTCGGAATGCGTTCGAGCTGAGTGCCTTTTTGAGGACCAGCAAACGCTTTCCCAGTTAGACCCGACCAAAGCGTCCCGTCCCGACCCTGAACCACCATCACGCCGTTTCGCCAGCCATGCAGTTTGTACCCATAATCTTTTTTGAATGCGGCTACGTAGCCACCGTCTGGATCGTAAAAGAATAGACCATAAGTGTCGTTCACCACTCGAGGCCCGGAAAGAAAATGTCGGATCGGGAATGCACCGCCATTGTGTGCTGCTCGCAACCAAGCGATAACGCGATCGTTGGGGAGAATCAGCGATTTCACGTGTTGCGTCGAACAATACGAGCAAGGTGGTTCAGTAATCGGAGCAAAGTCTTCTTTCGAAAGCGTTATGCCAGTTTCTCGTGTTGTAGCAGGTTCAACCAGCGCTTCCGCAAACGCTTTCCCAATTTGAGCCATGATTTTGCCAGACCCCAAGTAATGGAATTCGGCATTCGACTTGCCCGTTTCCAGGATCTTCAATTCTTCTGGCGTGAAGACTTCAGCTGTGTAATCGTCGAGCAACTTTTTCCGTTCGTCGGCACTTAACGACTTATCTTGGTTCAGACTTCGATTCTTCGCACTGATTTTTCCCCAACGATACGACAATTCGCTGAGTTGTAGGTCCCAGTATTTTTCTGTCCATACTGCCGTGACGTTGCCTTTGAATTCTGCAAGATCCGCTGGTGCGGCCATCGCTTTGCGAAATTCGCTATGGATGGCGGCGTAGCGTTTTTGCTCCGGGCCGTATTTGTCGACCGGCCCACCGGCCCCCATCACTCCGATGACAAACGGCAGCTTTGGAGCTGCGAGATCCTTCCGGACATCCCGGATGAAGTCCGCCAAAACTTCGCTGTAGGCATCGTAGCCACCAGGTTGGTCGCGATTCGGATAGACGCCGCGATCGACCATATCGTTCCAGCCTTGAAACCAGACGAAGCCAGCGAGTTCGTATCCGGCGTTCTCGTCGTAGTCGGGACAGACGCGTTTGATATCGCTCAGCACGTGCTTCACGTGATCAATCATCAGCCGGTAGTAACGACCAGTCGCTTCGGTTTTTGCAGCTTTGATTTCTTCAATATTGGCGTCGCGATTTTTGAAATTGTCTAGCTGATCCTGCGTGAACTCAAACGGCCCGGCGCTCGGCGGTCGGAAATCTGTGTTGATTGATTTGCCGCCCCATGCAGTCTTGATGATCAGGATTGGTTGTTTGACAAACTTCTGAATGTAGATGCCGAACGTGTACTCTGGACCGATTTTTGGGCCTCGGCCCGCTGCGCCATAGTCAGCAGACAGCTTTCCATGTCGTTCGTTTTCGGTTCCATCGTGCCCGATCGACGAAATCCAAACGTGCTCGCATGTGCGAGGATTCCCGTTCGCGTCGAGCATTTCCTTGAGGATCGGCGCTGTCGTTTCGTTCATGCCGATATGTTCGAATGTCCGCACCTGAGCGTGGCCCTGCATGTTGGACTGGCCGGCGAGTATGAACACTTTCAACGGCTCGGCGGCTGTCGCCGATGCAGCATTCAGCAGCAGTGTTGCAATTAAGAATGAAATTCGAAACATTGTGTTATTCTTCCTCGTTTAGGAGTTGAACCATAGCTTGCCCGAGCGCGTTACCAACTTCCATATAGGTTTCGGCGTTATGATTGTAGTGGTAGCCGGCGCCGCTCGGTGACACCGACTTGTCACGCCAGAAAGGCCGAGCATCAACGGCCTGCACGTTTCCCTTGAACTCGGGATACTTGCCTCGTTCGCCGCTGACGGCAAGTTGTGCGTTTGCTACCGTCAAACCATGGCCGCTCAACTTTTCGCCTTCGAATGCGATCGTTGCCAAGACAAATTTCGCCCTCGGAGCATCAAAGTCTTTTCTGAGCGTCTTGATTAGATGCACGAGGTTTTGCTCGTAGCGGCTTGCATGGGCGGCGTTCTGATCTTTGTGTCCTTGCCACCAAACGAAACCGGCGACTTCATATCCTTGACCTTTGTAGCCCGGATAGTACTCGCCCAAGTTTGCCAGAATCTTTTTCGCGTTTGCAATGTCGTCGTCGTACTGTTTGCCCGCGTACCAATTGATCGGTTCCGGTTCGGTGCCCTTGTCCCACGAAAGCGGCGACTCCTTGTAGCCCGCATAGATCTTGCCTTCGAATTCGAATTGTTCGCTGCCAGGCGGAAGCAAATCCCAACCGAGACTTCGGTTCCCAATGCACGACTTCAAAATCAATACGGGTTCGTCGAGCGTATGTCCGACAACGTGGCCAAATTGCAATTCTGGTCCGATGTTGCCTTTGATCGTAAGCCACTCATTTCGCAACGTGGACATATTGTCTCGGCGATGCATGACCTGAACGTAACGCACGTCTTGCCGAGTCGTCCACTCGCCGGCTTCATCGACAAGGTGCGGATACTTGCCATCTTGTTCAATCAGTTAGCCAAGAGTGCCGTTCTTGTCAGCCGGACCGATCTTGCCGAAACCGAGCATGTTCGATTGGCCGAGCAAGATGAAGACTTTGACAGGTTTCGTTTGATCTGCTGGCTTGCCATCTGGCTCGGGAAGCTCACCGGCGTGCAAGATTTGTAAACTAAATGCTGCAACTATCAGAAATGCAATCTGTTTCATTGAACGGCTGTCTCTGCTAATCACGATCACCTCCGAAGCAAATACTGACTACGACATTCGTGCTTGATGATTGTACCTTAACGATCACCTCATCGAAAACATTGCTGGGCAGCCTTGGGCAATTAAGATCCCTGGCAAGGCCGTTTACGTGTGCCCTCAAACGCGACGCCTGCGCGGAAACGGTGTACAATCAACGTTTTATTCAATATCGGATAGGGGACTACAGCTATGGGATGGGGGCGAGTTTTTGCTTGGGGATATTGGGAATCGGTTAGACATCGGTGACGCGGAACGCGATATCGCTCGCCTCAAGCGTGAATTAGACCGAGTACAGGATTCCAAATTATCTCATGAAGAGCAGGTTGCAAGGTTGCAAAAGGAAATGGCTGAGCTGAGGCTGTATCTCGCTGCTTTGCTCCGGCTTCTTCACAACAAAAACGTTATTACGGAATCAGAGATTCGCACGATGGTCGACGCGATCGATGGGGAGGATGGCAAAGTCGACGGCGGATACGATGGGCCAATCACGTAACTGGCCTGAGTTTACTTCTTCGCATTTCGCGACAAGCTTTTTCGCCATGCGGCGTTTAGAAATCCCGTCGCGTACAAAGTCTTGCGAATCAAATCTAGAAGTCGAAATCTTAAGGCGACGTAGGCGAATTTCAACTCTTCTCCGAATGAAAACTCGCGATTTCCAGTTGTGTCGTAGCCAAGCTTGCTCAGCACATCACCGGCGACTCGCAGCGAGACCTTTTGGTCAAACGGCGACATGTCGTGTTGCCAACGGCTAACGCTTTTCGTTGACGTTGGCTGATAGACTTCATAGTGCCCCGCAACGTTGTTGCACTCTTGCGCAAATCGAGGATGGTTGAGCATCGCGGGATCGAATTCTTCGTTCAGAAAATCGCAGATTCGCCGAAGCGTCGCATCAGGTTCGGTGACGAGTTGTTCATAACGGATTTCGAGATAGCGATCTTCACCCAGTTGGTCAGCGGCCTTCAAACCAGCGGTCACGTTGCGAACCCAATTCGTCATCACATAGTACGTGTCCAGATACCGCATGCTCTCTTTCCACCGCTGCAATGCGGACACGGTCGAGTCACGGCCGTCACGAATCATGTGAATGAACTGTGCGTCGGGAAAGATCTTGTTTAGAGCCGGAATATGCGAGACGTAAGCTGGCCCTTTGTCTCCCCATCGCTGCGCGTTGTAAGGGCTGATGCGAATTCGGTAGAGACTATCCAGAACGCATGTGAGTCGCGGCTCTGCAAGTCCGTCGTAGAATGCATCGAAGTCTTCGACGATGTCGAGCCATTCGACATTCATCCGCCCGACGCGTTCGACGACCTTCTTCGTTTCGGATCGAGACAACCGACGGCCGGCGAGCGACGACAACTTCACCAAGAATCCGGTTTCTTCAGGAATGTAAATACGAGGATGACTGCTGAGCATAAAACGCATCAGCGTCGTCCCCGAACGCGGGTTTCCAACGATGAAAAAAGGTCGTTCCGCAAGTGCCATCGATTCGCGCTACTTAAGACCTCGTGTTCACTATCACCGTTTCGGCAACGCTCATTTGGATGATTCCAACTTGCTCATTGCGTCTCGAGTTGCGTCGAGCTGCTTCTTCAGCTCCT
>JAGQPC010000703.1 GCA_020426925.1 Planctomycetales bacterium
CGCACTGCAGCATCATGAAGCCCATTTGGGCAATCGTGGAATATGCCAACGACCGCTTTACGCTGGGCTGCGTAATCATAACTACGCCAGCGAAACATGCGGTGAAAGCACCAATGACGGCCAGCGTAGCCAACGCCGCTGGCGCCAATGCCACTAGCGGACTCATGCGGATGATCAGATAACCGCCAGCGTTGACGATTCCCGCGTGCATCAGTGCCGATACGGGAGTCGGCGTTTCCATGGTATCCGGCAGCCAGGTGTGAAACGGGAATTGAGCTGACTTCGTCACGGCTCCTAGCACCAGCAGCCAGCCTATCGCTACATGACTCGCCGTAACTTGCGATGTGGCTGCTAGGTCACGTACGCGCGAGAACAACTCAGATAGCTCGAAAGTGCCGAATGTCCTGTATGTCATCACCAACGCCCCGATGAGGAACGCGTCTCCTAGCCGGCTGATAGCGAACTTCGTCCACGCAGCCCGATGTGCTGCAGCCCGATGTCGATAGTGCAGGAGCAACTGATGAAGTCCAAAGCTGGTCGCAACCCAAGCGACGAAGAACAGTAGCAGGTTTCCCGAAATGACCATCAACGATACTGCTCCGATCGTAAAACCGAGCCAGCGAAAATAACGTCCCTGCATCTTTTCGCCATCGAGATACCGGACTGAGAAGCGACTGACGACGAAGCCTACGAAGCTAACCAGTAACAGCATTAGGCTGGCGGCTCCGTCGAGATAGACGTCAAAGTCGAGACCCAGATCACCCCATCCTTCAACCAGCGAGATCGACTGGGGTGATACACCCTTTGCCGTTAGGCCCACCGCGATACTAACAGCAAGCAGGCACTCAATACCCACAAGGCATGTTGTCAGAGTTCGGACAATCCTTGCCCTGCGATTCGCGATCCGCGACGGCAGGAAAAGAAATGCGATCAGGCTGCAGATGGCAAGAGTGACGGTGAGGGCGAATGGTTCCATGGCAGAAAATCTCCAGTCAAGTTCGTCACTGGCTGTGACTTGTGTAATCCGATCTTGTGACACAAAAAAAGCCGGATGGGAGCACGTTGCGTGCTCAACACCCGGCTTGTCCGGACGGCCACTCGTACCATCACGGCTTAGCTCAGTTAAATTATGTTTATGGTCGATACCGACTGTTGCAGTCGACGTCGCTACGTTTTCACCTGGCCCACAAGCAGTTATGCCCGTGGGCTGCTCTACTCGGACGTGGTGGGCTGGCTAGCCCAGATAAATCAATCTATGTCGGATCACCCTCGTACCGGATTGGCGGCACTTGCTCCAGGTGATTGGAGTTTTGCTCCGGCCATACCTCTCAAGGACTCCGTGAAGGCACCCCACACCGTAGAGCAGAACAGCCTTACTATCCACATCGCTCGTCCACCAAGCAATTCTCCTAATCGCAAGCAAAAAAAGGCCGGAAGGCTGCAATTCGCAACCTTCCGGCCTTTTTCGCACAGGCTCGATATCCCGTGCAACGAAAACCTTTGTAGCTGACTGTTTGGCGTCCGCTCGTGCGAAATCCAACGCAGCCAACACTGTTGTCGACAGATGGTAGTTTCGACTTTAATCGCCGTCAAGCTCTCCGCGAAAAAAATCTCCGTACTACGCCCGAGACGTCTCCCACTGTTTCTCCAGCGAAAAGACGATGATTCGCTCCCCAGTTTTCGCGCTGATGTCCGTGTGCAGGCTCACGACCTTGATACCGAGAATATCCTGGATCACAGCGTCTAATAGCGGCCTGCCTTGTTCGATCAGTTCCTGTCGGACTTGCTTGATCAGATAATGGCCCCTTTTCCCCTCCTCTGACTCTGCGAGCTTAAGTTCGGCGGGGGTCAAGACATTCTTCAAACGCACCAGCGCCATGTCCTCAATGATGTACGTGCGTGCTTCTAATGGCCCACGCCCCATGAACTCCTTTTCGAATCGAATGATCGCTTGGCTAATTTCCCGTTCGATTTCTCGTTTGCTTTTCACATCGACCTCAAAGGACTGCAGACACCTAGTCATCCGTTCCCCGCCGATGGAGCGAAAGAGAACTACCGGCGCAATGCAAAATGGCACGTGTCTGCCATAGCTACATTAGCTGCATTCTAGCGGCAGCCTGCGAAATGAGATACCGCGATGAACCGAAGAACGCATGAACCCCGTATGATCTCCACAGAGTACGCCGCGCGAGGAACTGCGAGATGTCTTCGCCAATCTACATCCCTTGAAACCATCTCATAGTGGAAGCGTTTGACGCAGCTTCTAGAGTAGATTCAAAAGTCAGTGTAGCGGTAAATATAGCCCGACAGATGTGAAGAATCCTTGGCGGCCCTGTTCGTCATGCTGCGTATTTGCAGACAAGATATCGGGCTACTCCAACAGCTCTTTCACCCTCTTGAGGAGCGGCTGCGTTGGTGCAAATTCGGGTTCGTTGGCGGTGCCGAGGAGGTGGTATACCAGCTCTAAATTTGTGCCGAGGTAGTTCGTTTGGGAAGCGTTAAATTCTTCGAGCAATGCGTCGATGGCCCGGCTGTTTTCGCTCGGGTGTCGCTCAACAAAAGGCGCAGCAAAAAGCGGCGGCGGTTCTCGATGAGTTCGACGAGTACACTGATACCGCCGGTGGATTCGCGC
>JAGQPC010000704.1 GCA_020426925.1 Planctomycetales bacterium
TGCAAGGAATCGCCGGGAAGCAAGTCCTGAAGGATTGACAAAAGGACATCCATTGGCAGTTGAACGAAGCGCGCAATTTCTTCCCTGCGTATTCCAGTTGGCACCAGGCACTCACCCAGGATCAGCCGCGTCTGCCATGCAACGTCGTTCAACTCAGCCATTCGTTTAACGAGCTTGCAAACACACTCTTTGAGCCGCACCTCCGCCGGTTCTTCCGGGGACCACGCCGGAAATGGTGCTCGGCTGGCGGTTGATTCCAGGGCGAAACCGAGGCTAGCGGCATAGAGCGTCCGTTTGTTACGGAAATGGTAATTGACTGCGGCAAGATTCACTCCGGCCGCTTCGCATATCTCGCGGATCGTGGCACCCTGATAACCCTTCGCGGCGAACATGGGGCCAGCCGCTTCGAGTATTCGTGCGCGGGCTTCTTCATTTGCCATGCGAGAATCCGAGAGCGGGCAGCGGGTCTCACGGCTTCTGAATCGCGGAATGATGTCCTGCCAAAAGCCGGGCATGAACGCAATTGCTGCACAATGGTTGTCAATCGTAGGTTCCTGTCCTGATGGGTCTGCTTTCGTCAGGAACTTCGACCGCCGGGAGTTCTTCATCATCTCCGGTGGAGGCCGGCTCCGGCTGGGGCGCGGCGACCGCTTCGTCGTCCGATTGTTCCTGATCGTGCGGAGTTCTCCAAATCAGACGACGCAGACCGGTGCCCCATTGGTCCATCAAGCTGTACATCACCGGAACAACGATCAGCGTCAGCATCGTGGACGTAATCATTCCGCCCACCACGCACGTCCCCATCGGTGCGCGGGTCTCGGACCCGGCTCCAAGCCCGATGGCAATCGGAATCATTCCTGCGATCGTTGAAAAGGCGGTCATCAGAATAGGACGCAACCGCACTGGGCCAGCTCGCAGCAGGGCCTCGTCGCGACCCAGCCCGTGCTCGCGACGCAAGAGGTTCGTGTAGTCGACCAAAAGAATCGCGTTCTTCGTAACGAGGCCCATCAACATGATCATTCCAATCATGCTGAAGATGTTGAGCGTTCGGCCTGTTAGCCAAAGTCCGCCAAGGGCCCCTCCGATCGAAAGCGGCAGCGACAGCATGATGGTCAGCGGATGAACGAGACTCTCGAATTGCGAAGCAAGAATCATGTAGATGAGGACGATGGCCAGGAGCAGGCTGAAATTAATGCTGGCAAATGACTCGGCCATCATGTCGCCGGCACCGGTGTAGGCCGTCGTGATTCCCTCAGGAAGACCGGCCTCCCGCTCAATCGCGTTGACATCCTGGATCGCCGCGCCGAGAGGCTTATCTTCCGCCAGGTTTCCCATGATCGTGATCTGTCTTTGCCGATCCTGGCGGTCGATCTGCACCGGCCCGACGCCTTCTTCGACCTGCACAAGGTCGTGAAGTTCGACAAGCTCCCCGCCGGCCGTTCTGACTGGCAACGAACGAATCGAAGCAGCCCGATTTCGCTGCGATTCAGCAAGCCGGACCCGCACGTCGAACGTTTCGCCACCATCTTCGAAGGTTGTGACTTCCTGGCCACCGATCAAGGCGCGAACGGCACGGCCCAGTTTGTCGACGGGGACGCCAAGATCTGCAATCCTGTCACGTTTTGGATGTACAGACACTTCCGGCTTATGCGGATTGTATGTCGAATTGACATCTACCACGCCGGGCACTTCCTGGATGCGATCGATCATCTGATCGGCCGTTTCCTCCAATGCGACGAGGTCGCTGCCCCGCAAGTTGTACTGCAGCGGCGCAGATCGAAAGCCGCCGCCGCTCACACGCGGGATGTTCTCGACGCTGATCTTCGAGTGACTCAAGTCGGAAAGCACGTCGCGCGCCATCGCCATGATCTCTTGCTGTCCAAACTCGCGTTCCGCTTTCGGATCAAGCTGGACCAGCAGCGTGGCGACATTCACGCGACCCTCCTCCCCAGCTCCGATCGTCATATAGAGATTGGTCACGTGCGGGAGACGACTAATGCGCGACTCGACCTCGCGCAGAATCTTGCTTGTTCTCTCGATCGACGAGCCAAGTGGCGTTTCGACTTGGACATTGAACTGTGCTTCGTCTTGTGCCGGCACAAATTCTGTTCCGATGAACGGAACCAGCATCAGGCTGCCGACAAATACCGCGCCGGCGATGACGAGCACGATCAACCGAAACCGCAATGCGAGACGCAGCGTGCCCCGATAGAACGACTCCAGCCCTGCGAAAATCGATTCCAGGAAATTGAAAACGCGACCGTGCTGTGTGGACACTTTCAACGCGCGCGAACATAGCATCGGCGACAGCGTCAAGGCGATGAACGTGGAGATGATGACCGCAAACGTCACCGTCAGCCCGAACTCAAAAAAGAACCGTCCGACAAGCCCTTCCATAAAAGCCACAGGTATGAACACCGCTGAGATCGCCAGCGAGGTGGCGACGACGGCGAAGCCAATCTCGGAGATGCCGGCAACGGCCGCTTGCATCCGGGGCATCCCCTCCTCCATGTGGCGGTACGTGTTTTCCAACACCACGATCGAGTCGTCAATGATCATGCCGACCGAGATCGTCAGGGCAAGCAGGGACATCATGTTCAGCGTGAAGCCCATGGCCAGCATGCAGGCGTAGGTGGCAATGATCGTCGTGGGAATCGTGACGGCGGCGACAAACGAACCTCGCCAACTGCGGAGAAACAGGAGAATGACCAGGACGGCCAGTGCACCGCCGCGCAACAGTTCTCCCTGAGCTTCGTTGACGCTCTGCGACACGAAGATCGACAGGTCCTGAGCCAGCACAATCTCGTATCCTTGAGGGAGAGACGCTTCGACTTCGCCAAGTTGCTCCTTGACGGCCTCGGCGACGGCCAAGAGATTCGTCCCCGATTGACGACGCACCAGCAGCGAAACGGCGCGCTCGCCGTTTAGCCGCGACAGGCTGCGAAAATCCTCCATGCCGTCTTCGATGTAGGCGACGTCCTTCAGGTGAATGGGGCCGGACGGTCGCTTGGTGATGGTCAGCTCGCCGAATTGTTCAACTGTTTCCACCTCTCCCTTTGTCTTGACGACCAATTCACGCTGCGACGTCTCGATGCGCCCGCCCGGGAACTCGACGTTTTCATCTTCGAGAGCGTCAATCACGTCTTGCGCCGCCAGGTTGTACGCACGCAGTTGATCGAGCCGTAGCCACACGCGAATTTCGCGATCTCGGCCGCCGACCAGGCGAACGGAACCGACGCCTTCGATTCCCTCAATCCGGGGCTTCAGTTGCTCGTCGGCATATCGCGTCAAATCGCGAATTGAGTCCTGGCCGGACAACACAATGGAAAGGATCGGCGCAGAGTCCGGGTCGAACTTCTCCACAATGGGCGGTTCGATGTCGGTGGGCAGGTCACCGCGAATCGACGAGACTTTGTCCCGCACTTCCTGCGATGCCACGTCAATGTCGCGTTCTAATTCGAATTCGACGAAGATCTGCGCCAAGCCTTCCGTACTTTCGCTGCGCAGCGATTTGATGCCGCTGATTGTATTGACACCCTCCTCGATGATATCGGTTACGTCACTTTCGACGGTCTCCGGGTCGGCTCCCTCGTAAATCACCGTGACGGTCACAATCGGGAAGTCGACGTCAGGAAAAAGGCTGACACCAATTCGGGAGTGGGCGATCAGTCCAAAGACAACCATTGCGCCGATGACCATCGACGCGAAAATGGGCCGGTAGATAGCGGTCTTGGAAATCTGCATATCAGTCGGTCTCCGCAGCCTCTTCGGCTGACTGCTCACGCACTTGCACCGGCATTCCATCCGCAAGAATGGACGGATCATCAACGATCACGGGTCGTCCCGGCGTCAGGCCGGTCAACACTTCCGTGAACGCGCCGCTCGATATTCCAGGCCGAATCGTCATGAGTTTGGCTCGACCATCTTCAAAAACGAACACCTGGGGCTGTCCGCCGGAATACACCAAGGCATCGTCCGGCACGACCAGAGAATCCTCGGCGTTTGCGACGACGAACCCCACTCGGGCAAATTGGCCTGCCTTGAATCGACCGTCTCGATTATCAATCGCAACCCGTGTGCGATACGTGCGGGTTTCCGGTTCGACCTTGTCATTGACAAGAACAACAAGTCCCCTAACCGGCTCGCTTGCCCCCTCGACAAAGACGCGCACCTGGTCACCAGATTCCACGCGATTCAGGTACCGTTCGGGAACCCCGACCTGGACGGTGAGAAACGAGAGGTCCATCAACTCCATCAGTTCGACCCGGGGCTGAGCCGTTACGTACTCCCCTTCATCGACATATCGATCCGTAATGACCGCGTCGTACGGTGCAACGATGGTCGTCTTTCGTAACTCGTCCCTTCGCAGGTTTACCTCCGCCTGGGCTTGCGCGACTGCCGCACGCGACACGGCAATCTGCTCCTCAGTCGGCCCCCTCTTCGCGATGTCAAGCTCCGCGGCCGCGCGGTCGAGCGCCGCCTTGGCCAGCTTGGCTTGCGCCACTGCCCGATCGTACGTTTCTCTCGAAGTGGCGTTTTGCGCGACGAGCGTCTCCTGGCGTTTCAACACAGATTGAGCGTTTTCGTATTGCGCCTCCGCTTCTGCCAGTGCGGCTTCCAACTTGCGAATGTCCTCCGGCCGTCGCCAGGCAATCAGTTCCTGCAACTCTCGCTCGGCTTTTGCCAGCCGAGCCTCGGCGGCCTTCAACTCCAACTCATATTCGCTTCGATTGATCTGGACGAGCACGTCGCCTTTGTTGACCGGCTGGCCAATATCGAGACGTAATGGCTGAGTGACCGTTTGGCCGTCCAACTCGAACGAGATGTTGTTTCGAGAGTTTGGAATGGAATCGATCACGCCATCGACTTCGGACACCAAGATCGTGCGGCGACGTGGTAACAGATTTCCCGTAAGCTCCAGCGTCGCGGAAATGTCCCTCGATTCGACGCGAGCCACCGTTACAGCGACGGGAGCCGATTCGGCGCGGTAGCGCGAAGAGGCCGCAGGGCGTGGGGAATCGTCCGCCTCCGATACAGTGCCGACAAGTCGCGAATAGCCGACGCCGCCGGCGGCGCCGACGACGCAAGAGACCAACGCAACGGCTAGGAATTTTGCTTTCATCAGGTTGCTTCCGCTTTCGGACGTATCAAAATGCCGTGGATGTAAATGTCGACGGCATTCTCGATCGCTTGGCCGAGCTTTCCAGAGGCACCTTCGATGCAACCCGTGACGACAGTTCCGAAGAGCAGGTTGGCGAAGGCGTTCGTTGCTTCATGGACGTCAAGGTTCCTGAAGACGCCGTCCCGAATTCCTTGTTTGATGATCTCATCGAGGACTCCCCGGTTCTTCGCCCGATAGACCAAGTGCGTATCCGGGATCGAACCGCGGAATTCCGCGCGCTCGAGAATGAGAATCTCGACGAATCGGGGATGCTTTCGGAAGAACTCGCCATAGGCGTTCCCGCTCCGACGAATGGTCTCGACCGGATCCTCAACGCCGTCGATGGCCTCCAAGATGCTCGCCTCCAACATCCTCATGCCAGCGTCGGCGGTCGCCAGGAACAGATCCCGCTTGTTTCCGAAGTACCGGTAAACCGTGCCCTTTCCGACGCCAGCGCGATCGGCGATGACTTCCACGTCCGCGCCCCCAAATCCTTGCTGGGCAAACACTTCGATCGACGCCTTCAGGATCGCTTGGCGTTTTTCCGGATCTTGAACGGCAGTTGCGACAGGCATTCCCTGGCTCCCGAATTGCTGTGGACGGACTCGTCAGTCCACTCACTATAGCCGAACTAACCGTTCAGAACAACAGCGTTTCTCGTCTTTCGCGTTATCCAGTTCTTACGGGAATCGACCATGCTGGCGAATGAGCCAACTCGCCTCCCGAGCAGTGGCAGAAGCGTGCAGTTGTCAGTTTCGGCTCAGCCGTATCAGCAATCCCAGAGAGGGTCATTACTTGCCAGTCAACGCAAACGACTCTGCCAGCCCTCCAATAGCCACCCACGGAGTCCGGTGGTTCGCTCGATACCACTCAGGCGTTCGGTTGTTCTCTCCCATTTCATAACCGATGTTCTGGATGCGGCTGAGGATGGGGAAGACTTCGCGGCGGGTACGGCGGTACTGGGCGCGGAACTGACAGGTGAAGCATTTCCGGTTGCGGAAGCACCAGTTGACGATCAGCCACGTTAGGCGACTGCGGTCGAGCGTCGGGGCCACGGCGCCCAGATCGGGTCGCGTCTGGCAGGCGTGAGTCCGCTCGAAACGTGGCTCGGTCTTTCGCGAACGGTCCACTTGAGATACCGCAGCGCGTCGGGGCTGGGTACGGTGTCATCTTCAGGCTGCAGCATCAGGTCGACACGTAGCCAGAAGCTGTGGCAAACAGCGTTGTAACGGCTTTGGCCGACACTGAAGTGGCTGCGTTCGTGCGTAAGGACGAACCGTCCTTGTGCAGTTCGTGCGGCTTTCCGAGGGTGCTCGGCCCGGCGGATTGCACGGCACTCATCGGCCTCGAATTCAGAACGACGCCGGGACCACTGGGATTGCTGCCCAAGCGCCGTCACGCTCGACGTCCAAAAATCGACGTGACGGCAAAAAGCCAGGCGGAGGCACTCGGTTCCCAATTGAACCGAGAACTGCCCGTGAGCGAATTTCCAGGAGCTGGTAATAGCCAATCCGATTTCGGTCGGTGGCGGCTCAGTCGATGACGCCGTTGTCGATTCGGTGTTGAACCTCTTCGAGAGCTTCTTTTAGGGCGGCCGCTACATGGTGATTTGAGAATTTTTCGCCGCTAGTGAATTGAATAGTTCCGTATTCGCTAACAAATGTGAACCCCTTGGTGTTGCGGCCCCTTGCCGTTGGCTTTCTCGGCTTCGCGTCCGGCTTCTTTTTCTGACCGAGATACGCTTTCACCATCTCCTCGACTTCACGTCCGCTCAGACTGTCGTCGATTGCTCGACTTACGAAAGCTCGCTGGGAGATTTCGTCGCTAACGCGGGCAATCTCTCGAGCCTGTCGTGCCGACAGTCTTCCTGCGACAACCAACTTCTGAACGTCCTCTGGCAATCGCAAGAGTCGAAGTGTCCTTGTGACCGTTGTGGCACCAATGCCCAGCCGTTTCGCCATTCCCTTCGCAGTCTGTCCCGTTCGCGATATGACATCGCGAAAGGCCTTCGCAAGCTCGATCGCGTTCAGGTCTTTTCGGCCTAGATTCTCCACTAGCTGGATCTCCGCAACCTCGCTATCCGTAAGCTGCATGACTCGGCATGGAATTTCTGACAGGTTGGCCAGTTTGGCCGCGCGAAATCGCCTCTCGCCAGCAACGATAACGAATCGGCCTTGAACCTCATCCCAGCGAACAACGACTGGCTGAATGATTCCATGTGTTTCGATGCTTCGAGCAAGCTCGGCAATTTCTTGTTCGTCAAACTGCAAGCGGTGCTGTTTTTCGGCGATGATTCGGACCACAGGAACAAGCGTGTACTCTGCGTCGTCTTTGGGAATGGCCTGCTTCAGCGTCTTCGTAGAAACCAGTTTGGGTCTCGGCCGTTTT
>JAGQPC010000705.1 GCA_020426925.1 Planctomycetales bacterium
TCGCGGGTCGGACGGGATCACATTTTCGCTTTGGAAGAATGTCCAGAATCATTCGCCCGACTTCACGCTTAGTGGACTGAGCCAGCAATTCCAAACCGCCCAGCAATCTCCACAATTCTGCCGATTCGGGGAGCGTGAAATTGACCTCGCCTTTCACCGATCCGCCGGTCATGCGGCGGTGTAGACTTCGCACAGAAGCAAGTGTCGGTTCCGCGAACGCTCTTTGTTGTCCCTCTGATAGGCCTCCCGCAATGCGTCTCCACAGGATCCACGATTCGTTCCTGGTTTGCTGAGAATTGAACGCTAGTTTGCCTTGGACCAGTCGCCACGTTTCAGTGACTCGCCAATCATCCACCGACATTCCGTAACCCGGTCGCAGAGTGTAGCCGACCAGATTGAGCCAACGGCTTTCGTGTGATTGGCTATGCTTTCGGCCATCTTGGAATGTGACTAGAGTTTCCCACATTTGGCGTAACAGAGGCATCGGCCACTCTGATCGCTCTGCGCCGATGATCGACGTCAGTTGCTTGACCAACGCATTTGGTTTCAGCGTCGGTTCTTGGCCAAACGTTGCTTTGATTGCGGAGCGGCATTCTGTCCAAATCTCATCGTCAAATGTGCCTTGTTGTTCGCCCTTCGTTTTGACAGCGACGCGATCGGTTTCGGTGGCTGATCGAACATCAAACTGCAAACGCCAAGTTCGATCGCTGTCGACTTGGCTGCACCACATTTCAATCGTGCCGATCTCGCTCAGGCGAGCGTGCAGCGTAACAGGAATGGTTCCTTTTTCTGTTTTGCGCCGCGTCTTAATTGCGGTTCGAATTGGCGGAAGGATCTTTAGCTGTTCTGGATCGAACGCGAGCAGATCACCTGGCTCATCGGCTAATCGCACGCTCGACACATACAGTGGAAACTCGACAGGCTCCGAAATGCGCAAGTCAAACACTCGATCGGGCAGGTCGATCGTTTCGCCAGGTTGGGCTCGACCAGGAATCACGCACAATGCCGCGGGAGCGTTCTCGCTATTCTCATTGCCGCCGCCATCAACTCCGATGTAATACGACCTAGCCAAGCCCGCTGCGATGCGAACGCCCTCGCCTCGCCGAACCATTCCGTAGTACGCGGCGCCTCGCGCGACAGCTAAGTCTAATCGAGCGTTCTGCAATACGGTTGGCGACCATCCATGGTCTTCACCTGAAAACCACGTAGCGACGACGTTGATGATTCGTTCGCGGATATCCGGCGATGCAAACAACCCACCGTTAAACAGAATCAGATCTGGCCGAGCCGGATCGTGTGTCGTGATCGTTTCAGAAATGTCTTTGTCGGCATGTCGATGAGCAGACAAGAACGCCGCGAGATATCTTGTGACTGCGGCATCCGCAGCGTAGGGCAAACCGAATTCCTGGAATCCAGACACGTTTTGCGGTTTTGAATCGAGCGGCACTTGCGGGAAAAAGCCATCGACCAGGACTTGTTCCACTTCATCTCGATTCACTACGACCTGGATTCCGCCTCCGATCAGCTTCGACCCACCGCTGGACAAATGCACGGTGTATTTGTCGGGAGCGTTTTCGCCGAGCAGCGTCTCTTTCACGATTCGGCAATTCCGCACCAGCGAATCCCATTGTCGAGGCTGCAATTGTTTGCCGTCCGATGTTAGCCTTTGTTCGATGTGATGAGCCAGTGCGAGATCCAGATTGTCGCCTCCCAGAATCAAGTGTTCCCCTACAGCGATGCGGTGAAACTGAACTTGTGATTTTTCGTCGGCCGAATCGGCGGTTCGCACTCGGATCAATGTGAAGTCAGACGTTCCTCCGCCAACATCGCACACAAGGATTTTTTGTCCAGGCTGAACGAGTTCCGACCAGTTCTTCCGATGAGCATCAACCCACGCGTAGAATGCAGCTTGCGGCTCTTCGATCAGCACGACGCGAGGCAAGCCGGCTTCTTTTGCCGCCGCAACCGTGAGCTCCCGAGCGACTTCATCAAACGACGCGGGCAACGTCAACACGATGTCTTGGTCGGCAAGCGGAGCGTTGCGAAACTGGTGATCCCACGCTTCGCGAACATGCTGCAGATAGCGGCTGCTGGCCGATACGGGTGAAAGCTTCTGAACTTCATCTGATCCTTGCCACGGCAGCAGCTCCGCCGTGCGATCAACGCCCGAATGGCAGAGCCACGACTTCGCCGACCCGATGACACGGCCAGGAGTGCTCGTCCCCTGGTCTCGGGCCATCACGCCAACAACGCCATCTTTGTGCTTCTGCTTCCACGGAAGCTGCAGGACTCCACCATCTTGCTCGGCAAGCGTCGGTTGATAGTGGAAAGACGGCAGCGTTTCGCGACTTTCAACTTGCCCGGTCGACACGAGCTGAGGAATCGACAGCGTTCGAACCTTCCACGGCGATTCGTCCGTGTCGACGTAGCACACGGCTGAATTGGTAGTGCCGAGATCGATACCGACGACGAAGCGGCTGGGCGAACTGTCGGCAAAGGCGTCGCTATCTTTCATGCGGATATATCGGTGAGTGGTCGCTGGGTTAGGTAGCCGATTAGCTTATCGCGTTTGGTTCGTTCGCCTAACCCCCTGACGTCAATGTTCTTTGTTCGGCGCAGCACGTTCGCGGTGAGTTGGTTCCTTGCTAAAATGGTCTAATTGATCAAACTCCAAGAAGCGGAAGAGCATCGATATGGCAGAGGCCAAAGTGGCAATTGTTACCGGTTCATCTCGCGGTATCGGTCGTGGTATCGCCGAACGTCTTGCAACCGAAGGCTATAACGTCGTCATCAACTATTTCCGCAGTCGAGAGTCCGCAGATGAAGTTGTGGCTGCAATTCAAGATTCGGGCGGGAAAGCCGTGGCGGTCCAGGCAGATGTGGCTGACTGCAAGGGGCGAGATGCATTAGTCAACGCAGCGATCGAGAATTGGGGGCGGCTCGATTTATTGGTCAACAACGCCGGTATTACGTCTCAGGGTAGAAAAGACCTGTTGGAAGCGACGGAAGAATCTTGGGATCGAGTTTTTGCGACGAATCTGAAGGGGCCTTTTTTTCTCGCTCAGCTCGCTGCCAATCGAATGATCGAATCAGGAAAAAAAGTTGGAACGATCGTGAACATCTCCTCGATCTCCGCGTATGCAACTTCGACAAACCGAGCTGACTACTGCATGGCGAAAGCAGGCATGCAGATGATGACGTGGTTGTTGGCCGATCGGTTGGCCGACGAGGGGATCTGCGTTTACGAGGTCTGTCCAGGGGTTATCGCCAGCGACATGACGGCGCCGGTGAAGGAGAAGTACGATCGTCTCATCGCCGAAGGGCTTTCGCCGATTCGGCGTTGGGGCTCTCCTGACGACGTTGCAAAAGCCGTAGTAGCGTTGGCGTCCGGAGCATTTCCCTTCAGCACGGGAGACCGGATCAACGTCGACGGCGGCTTCCACATACGCCGGTTGTAAACCAGGAGATTCGTCGAAGAAGTCAACCGAGTGAAATCGCGTCAGGTAATTACTTCGCGATCTATTCATGTTTGAAGTTCGCCACGACGCTGGTTTGGCGAATTTGTTCGCTGCCGCCCGGCTGGATGACTCGAATCGTCACTTCGATTCCACGAAGGGGTTGTGGATACGGAGCGGTCGTTTCTTTTTCGCCAATGTCGTCAACAATGCCGGGCGTTTGGAAAAACTTATCACCGCCTGAATCGTTGTCTCCATCTAATCCATCGATCCCTTCGTCAACTAGGCCATCCGCGTCTTGATCGATCCCATCTCGTTCGTAGCCAGTTGACCACGTATCGTAAACGGCCGACTGGTTGATGCGATAGGAAACCGTAAGAGGATCAGGAGAACCGGGTAAAAACACTCGAGAGTTAAAGTGCGGAGCGAACGCAAATGGATCTTGCCACACGATTCCCGACGGTAAGTTTCTGCCGTAGTACAGATCAACAAATGCGCCTCTCATCGTCACATTTGCAGGAGCCGCTAAGCCAGGACTCGCTTGCAGCAATTGCTGATAGCCAATGTCGTGTGGGAGTAACGTAGTTACTGCCGGTGCTACGCCGGCCTGCAGGATCGGTGCGTTTGCCGAGTAAACCTTGACATCGAACGCGAGCACATCAGACAGGACGACATCTTGGCCGACACGATTGGCTAAGGCTCTATCAATGGGATTTGCATTCAAACCAAGTGGATAGATCGTGAGTGGGCTCGTATCACCCAGCTGCTTTTTGTCGGTAATCCCTCTGTCGCACGGGTGATAGAACGTACCGAATGTTCCTAGACCGCTGAGCACGCTGTTCAAATCGTGAGCGTACCGTTTTCGCCGATCGGCGAGATCAACCAGTGAAGCCGTTCGCAGTCCGGTAGCTCCGGTCGGAACGTAAACAGCAATGTCATTACGCGCTTGAAAGTTGTTCCGAGCAGAATTTACATCATTCGTGTTGGCGTTGAAATTAATCGATGACGTCACACGGTCAGCGATGAGCAAGTTGCTGATATTTGGGTCTTGCACCACCAAAAGCTGTCGGCGATGCAATCGAAGTGCTCTCGGTTGACCGTTGACGTCGTTGTACGGCTCCACCCACCAGATGACCACGGCGTATTCTGATCGAATCGTATCGGTACCGGCCCAACTTGGATCGACTTTGCCGACGAACGGTTCTCCATCGCTGTGGATCGCAAACATCAGAACATCATCCAGATCGCCGTAGCGTCCGGATGCATCGAACCGATGGCCCGCGAAACCAAGCGGATGATTTTCCAGCGTCCCGTTGAGGTTATTTGGATCTGGGAACGCTGGATTGCGAACGCTGCGGCCTAGATTTGCTTGTTCATCGAACCAAATGCCGAACTGAGGATCGTAGTCGGTGTCGGGCCCTTCGATGATTTCGAAAAAACCGCCCGCAGAATCTGGGTCGACAGGAGGCAGCATCGTCGTGGTCGCTCGGTCTAGATCGTGCTGCAGTTGTTGAGCAACATTTCGCAGCTGAGCAGACAGCTCGAGAATCGTGCGGCTGTCGGAGACCGTGCCGCCAACCATGTCAAACAATCGGATCACCGCCAACACAACGATCAGCGTCAATGCGATTGAAACCATCATTTCAATCAGCGTGAGACCTGACCGAGATCGCTGACGCATCGATTCCGTTGAACGTTTACGAAGAATTTGTTTGGGCATGGCCATCGAGTCTGCTCTCCTGTTCCCGCTAACAGAACGTTAGCAACGCTTCGCGCCGGCCCGGCGTAGAAGACTGATACGGCTATTCTACCGTAACCAGCCAGATTTGCCCTCTGTTGATATTCGACTTATTCCAGCATCAGCTGTCAAGCGAACCTTGAGGATCGACATGTTAAGTCTGCTTGCATGCATGCGTTGCGCGATCCATAGATCCGTTGTCGCCGTAATTGTGTTCCCGTAAACTTACGTAAACCTTAGGTTACTCGTGCGTTTTTCCAGCGACGACGCCTGGATCTGCTGGCGATCGGAACATTTCTTTTACCGCCAATACGAACGCTTTCGAAACTTCAATTGTGAAATTACGCAGGCTAGCGATGAATCGACAAGCCCCCGACATGCAAACGGAAAATCGTGTTACTGCATCTGGAATTGACCGCTGGCTACGTGCGTTGCTCGCCAGTGCCATCGTGTTTTTGTCGACGCCAACTCAGGCACAGGAAGCTCCCGACACGGCGGTTGTGGCCGATCCGGACGAAACGGAACAAGAACTCGCCAAGTCTTCGCCCGATGCGTTGGTCGCCTATTCCGATGCAGCCAGCTACCAAAACAATGGTGCGTTTGAGTTGGCCGCAGAAGCGTGGGAAGAATTTCTAAAAGCACACGGCGACGACCCGAAAGCCCTCGACGCCACTTACAATCTTGGCGTCAGCCAACTGCAGCTGAAGCAGTTTGAAAAGGCAGCTGCGACGCTCAAGAAAGTGATTGAGGCCGACAAAGACTACAGCCGAATCGAGGATGCGTATCTGAACGCCGGATGGGCGCTTTATTCTGCAGCTCTGAACGAGAAGCCTGAACTATTCAAAGAAGCAAACGGTTACTTCACGAAGTTGGTCAACGATTTCCCAAAGGGAAGCTATCGCGATCAAGCGTTGTTCTTCCAGGGTGAATCCTTCTACATGCAAGGGCAGCGGGAAGAGGCGGCAAAAGCGTATAAGACGCTCGTCGATGAATTCGACGAATCGAAAATGCTCAGCGACGCGATGTACGCGTTGGGAGTAACGTACGAGGAACTCGGGCAGTTCGACGAGTCCGGCAAAGTCTACGACAAGTTTGTTTCTTCGTTTTCGGATAGCCAGCTGGTTAACGAAGTGCGAATGCGTCGCGCAGAAACCGTGTTGCGACTTGGCGACGCCAAGGACGCAGAAAAGCGATTTGCCGAAGTCGCTGCAGAAAAAGATTTTGCATCGGCCGATCACGCGACGTATCGACAGGCCTTTTGTGTTGCAGAACAGGAACGCTACGAAGACGCAGCAATACTCTTCGCCAAGATTCCAACCGATTTCCCGGAATCTCGATACGTCGACCAAGCGACGATGGCGACAGGACGCTCCTACTTTCGAGCCAACAAACTCGACGAAGCGGCCAGCTGGTTCGACAAAGTCATTGCCGCCAACAACGCTTTCAAGGCGGAAGCGATCCATTGGCGCGCTCGCCTGTTTATCAGCGCCAAGAATCCAGAAAAAGCACTTTCGCTGATCGAAGGACATTCGGACATACCAACCGACAATGGGTTCTACGTGAATCTAATGATGGACCATGCGGATGCTCTGTATGAAATCGCAGATCGAAAGAAGGATGCGTATGCCGAGTACGTAGCAATCGCGAAGGATTACGCGGACCACATTCTTGCTCCGCATGCGTTGTATAACGCGGCTTTCGCCGCAATGGAGTTGAAGCAGCCGGCGATCGGCCTGCAACTTACCAAGCGATTCTTGGAAACGTACGCCGATCACAAGCTGGTTCCTGACGTCAAGCACGTCGCGGCCGAGTGCAGTTTGCAGACCGGCGATAATTCGTCGGCCGTCGAATTGTTTGCGGACGTCAACAAGGCAAACGCGGACAATCCCGACAATCCAGTTGCGATTCGCCAGGCATTGGCGATGTACTTGAAGAAGGACTACACGGGCGCGATTTCGACGTTGAGCGGGAAGGCGACCGAATTTACGAATCCAGCACACGTCGCCGAAGCACATTACATTTTGGGAGTCAGCTACCTCGGCCAAAACGAACCGGAAAAAGCCATCGGTGAACTAGAAGCGTCGCTGGCCGTGAAAACGGAATTTGCTCAAGCCGATGAAGCGATGCTGAGCCTTTCACGAGCTCAGCGAAAGCTCAACAAAACTGACGAAGCGATTGTCACGATTCGACGTGTGATCGCCGAATATCCGGCGAGTCCGAACATCGACAAAGCCTACTATCGGCTTGGCGAATACAGCTATCAAAATGGTGACTATTCCACGTCAATCGAAGCGTACTCGCATGTCATTAGTTCTGCATCTCAGGACAGTTTGATTCCTTATTCGCTGTATGGTCGAGGCTGGGCGCAGCTCCGGGCGCTAAAGTTGGAAGACGCAGGCGTCAGTTTTTCACAGCTGCTGAATGACTACAGCGACCACAAGTTGGCTCGGCAAGCATTGTACGCGCGAGCTATGTCGTATCAGCAAAACCGCGATTTCGAAAACGGCCTGAAAGACGCCAGCGAATATCTTGACGGCGAATCATCCGACACCGAACGAGCCGATGCGCTTTACGTGAAAGGATTGTGCGAAGCGGGGCTCGAGCAGACCGAAAACGCCGCGCGTACTTTCACATCGATTCTGAAGGACAAGCCAGATTACTCCGGCGCGGACAAAGTGCTGTATGAACTAGGATGGGCGTACAAGAATCTCGATCGCAAAGATGATTCGGTTGCAGTCTTCAAACGACTGGCGGCACAGCACCCAACCAGCGAGTTGGCGGCAGAGGCTTTGTACCATTCGGCCGAACATAGTTATGACGGAGGAGAGTACGAAACCGCCGTTGTTTCTTACACGAAAGCCAGCGCGCTTGTTGGTGAAAACGAGGAGCTTGGTGAAAAGATCTTGTACAAGCTAGGATGGGCCCAGTACCAATCCGGCAAGTACGACGAAGCGCGAGAAGCGTTTGCGAAGCAAGCCGCAAATTATCCGGATCGCAAGCTGGCGAACGACGCCACGTTCATGGAAGCGGAGTGCTACTTTAAGCAGAAGAAGTACTCTGACGCATTTACTGTTTTCGAACGAATCAAAGGCAAGCCGGTTTCGACCGACCAGATTCAGGTTTTGACACTTTTGCACGGCGGGCAGTGTGCCAGCCAAATGAAAGAATGGGCGACGTGCATTAATTGGTTGAACGAAATCACGCGAAACCATGCAGACACGCCCTACTTGCCAACTGTCATGTACGAGCAAGCCTGGGCATTGCAAAACGCTGGCAAGCTCAACGACGCGATCAAGGTTTACACCGACGTCACAAAACGTAGCCGAGGCGAGGTGGGTGCCAGGGCTCGGTTCATGATCGGCGAAATTCTCTATGCCAATCGGCAATACAACAACGCGATCAAAGAATTCCAAAAGGTTATGTTTGGCTACGGCGCGGAGAAAGCCAGCGAAAACGTCAAACGTTGGCAAGCCAAGGCTGGCTTCGAAGCTGGTCAATGTGCCGGTGTATTAGCATCTGGACAGAACGATCCAAACACGCGGTCTCGATACGTGGGAGCGGCGAAGCAGTTCTTTGAATACGTCGTAGCCAAGCATCCAGACGCAAAAGAGGCGAACGCCGCGCGTGAACAGCTTCAGAAGTATTGATTGCCCTTGAGCACGGCGTTCAAGCTTGCATTCGCTCGGCAATTAAAAACGCAAGCTCCATCGATTGATCGTAGTTGAGACGGGGGTCAACGTTGCTCTTATAAGCTTTTGTGAGATCCAGCTCGTCGACGTTCGTGGATCCCCCCACACATTCAGTGACGTTGTCGCCAGTTAGCTCTAAATGCACACCGCCTAGAACACTTCCGCAAGATTTGTGCACATCAAATGCCTTCAATAGTTCGGACAAGATGTCATCAAAGTTGCGAGTCTTGATTCCGGAAGCCGTTGTGTAAGTGTTCCCGTGCATCGGATCGGAGCACCATGTCACGAGTTGATCTTTCTTTGAAACGGCGTCGATCAAATTAGGCAGCTTCGATTCGATTTCACTTGCACCCATGCGGTGAATGAGCGTGATGTGTCCAGGTTCGTTTTTCTCGTTAAGAACAGACACGATTTCTGTCAGTTCGTCCGGCTCCATTTGCGGACCAACTTTGAGCCCTACCGGATTCTCGATGCCTCGGAAGTATTCGACATGCGCGCCGTTGACGTCTCGCGTGCGATATCCGATCCAGGGAAAATGAGTGCTCAGGTTGTACCAGCCTTCGCGGCGTGGCACCTTGCGAGTTTGTGCCTGCTCGTAGTTCAGGTGTAGGCCCTCGTGCGCGGTGAAAACTTCAACGCTGCCGATATCGCCAAATCCGGTTCCAATCACGGCTTCCATGAAATGCAACGAGCCCGTAATGGATTTAACCATGTCGTCGTATTGCTTTTGCCGAGGGCTGTTGCTGGGGAATTCTAGCTGCCAATATTCTGGGTGGCGGAGGTCCGCGAAACCGCCAACGCAAAGTCCTCGCAGAAAGTTCAGCGTTAATGCGGCTCGTTCATAGCCACGCAGTAGCAGCTCTGGATCTGGTTGTCGATCTTCTTCCGAAAACGCAAATCGATTTACGATGTCGCCTCGGTAAACAGGAAGAGTGACACCATCCCGCGTTTCTGTTTCGGCACTTCGTGGTTTCGCGTACTGCCCAGCCGTGCGACCAACTCGGATGATTTTCTTCTTGCAGCCGTGCGCCAACACGAAGCTCATTTGCATCAGCACTTTAAGATTGCGAACGATGGCGTCGCCGTGACAATCATCCAGGCTCTCGCAGCAGTCGCCCGCTTGCAGCAGAAACGCTTCGCCACAACTCGCCGCTGCAAGTTGCTCTTTGAGGCTTTCGATTTCCCAGCTAGTTACGAGCGGCGGCAAATTTGCTAGATGTGCTAGCGTTTCTTGGAGTTTTTGCTGATCGGCGTAGGTTGGCTGCTGGGAAGCTGTTTTGCTTTTCCACGAATCGGGTGACCATTCGGACATTAGTAATCTCTTGTACAGATACGTATCGCCTAAACCGTAATATCGTACTGACTTTTCAATTGTTCGCCTGGGGGGCACAGCTCTGTTTCAGCCCTCACTTGTTGAAGAACGTCCGAAACTTCGCGGCGACCGGTCCAGTAAAACACTAAGCCGACCGAGGCAACAATGATGGTCGCGAAGCGATATAGGAGCCCGACAACGACGCCTCGACCTGCCACTGTTGGCGGGCTGAACAGATCGTACAGGACATCGACCGCCGCTTCGTAGCTGCCCGCACCGCCTGGGAACAATGGCAGAGCACCTGCCACTCCCGCGATTGGACTGATCACCAAGTGATCTTCGATCCCTGGCGAATCCGAATAGATTCCTCGCGCCGCGGCAAATAGTCCGATTGCGACCAGCAGATGCACGATCAGGCTGAGCAGTCCAATCTGCAGCAACACGAGCTTTCGCTGTTGGAAAAGTTCGGTTGCGCGAAACAGCCGACGAACCGCCCGCCCGATCGCTGGGATATTTGTTGCGCTGAGTGCAATTCTGCTGCGCGTCGCTCCTGGAGTCAGAATTACTGCAATGCCGAAGCCTCCAATGATCGCGCACGCGTAAGTCGCATTGGCGACGATGTTCACGAAGGCATGCCGTGCCGCAAGTCCAGTAACCAGCAATCCAGCAGCAGTTACTAGTAAGAGTCCGTACAGGCCACACAGGCGATCGATCAAAATCGACGCGATCGCCGCCAGCTTTCGCTTCCGTTGTTCCCGGGCAATAAACACTGCTTTGAAGACATCACCTCCCAGCTGGCCGGGAGCGACAAAGCCGAACAAGAATCCCATGAACCCTAAACGCAGCGTCGTCATCAATCGGATGTTGATGTCGATTGCTTTCAACAACAGATGCCAGCGAACAAACGTCAACGCGTTTGCAGAAAAAATGAGAAAGACGGACACAAACAACAAGGTCCAGTCTTTATCGCTGTCCCAAAGTCGCGAGAAGATCTCGGGGTCGTCCTACTTGGCTCGAACGCAAAGAAAGGCGATGATCGCGATCGGAATGATGATGCGCAGGAATCGAATTAGGAGCTTCATCAAGGCGCATTCACTGAGGCAAAGGAATCAGAAGCATGGCTGTCGCTCCACCTGCTCTTTTGCTACTGGCATTTCGGACGTGTGGAGTAGTGGAAGTTGCTAACTTCCCTCTGCCTCAAGGATCTTTAGCAAGATCCACTACGGTTCCAACGAGCGGCAGAACTCTCTAAGTCTACCCCGCATTGCTCGCCGGCGTCCACGTGCTGACATCAATACGTTGCCAAAAAGCACCAGCTGATCCTCGCGTAGCCCGATCACACGAATGCAAAGGCTTGAGATTGTGAAACTTCGTGGCTAATCGGCTTCTCGCGATTGAGCTCGCTCATTTTCAGATTGCAGCTCTTGCAACCGTTTCAGATTTGCCTCAAGCTCTTCTCTGGATTTTTTGACTGCGGCTTCCGCGGCCGAAAGGTCAGCCTTTACGAGTCGCAAGGGGCGAGCGAATCGAACGTGCCCGTTTTGGTCCTCGTCCAGGAGCTTCGGGATCTCATCGATGGGAATGGCGTACGAGGTAACTCGGTCGTACCTCGCGATGTTGATTCCGACGACTCGACCATCGAGGTCCACAATAGGCCCTCCGCATTGGTGAGGGTAAACAAACAAATCGTGCTGGAGGACGCGAGGGAAACCAGTCCGCTTCTTGCTGGTCGGGATTCCCATTGCTCGATTCGCTTCTGGCAGTGGATTCGGTCGTTCCTGGAGAACTGCTTCCATTTCGAGCTCGTTTTCGTCACGCGTTACATTGATCTTGATCGCGTCACCTGGTCTATGGCTGCCGATCAGATTCCGAAGTTGATCGAGCCCCGTAATCGAAACGCCATTGACCGACGTTACCACGTCGCTACGCTTTACGCCTGCTTCCTGAGCTGCAGAATTTCGCATGACAAATTCCACAATCACTCCCGCTACGCCGTCCTTTTCAGTCATCTGAATTCCAAGAAAACCACGCAGCAACGCGCGAGGCAGGACGCTGACCGTGCCGATCGAAAACGGCTTGTCGGCAGTGTCGACCGAGGCGAGAAACGTTCCAAGCTGCGGGTTTACTGCGTCAGTGACGGCAATCGGCGTCAACTCCGTTTCCAATTTCAACAGGGCAAGATCCCAATCTTTGGAAACGTCTGTCAACTTGGCCGTGAACGATTTGCCGTCCCAGGTCTCGCATTGAATCGGTTTCGTTTCATCGAGTTCGCTGAATTTTGTGGCGACGAATCCAGAATCGGTGAACGCGGTCGCGAGCGCTACTTGTTTCTCGTCCTGTTTGACTCGCAGCGTACTTTTGCGAGCTGTACTGATCAGCGGAGCGTAGTTCTTCAGGGTCAGCGCGTGATGTTTGAAGAACGATTCTCGCAGTTTAATGTCCATCGGCTGCGGAGTGCGCTGCCACAGCGGCGGCAATGTGCTCACTTCCTCCGCAATTACGCAAGAAGCCACCAATGCGATGATGGCGAAGCACGTGACAGTGAATGATCTTCTACGATTAGGCGTTACTGCAATCATCAGTTATTACTCTCCGCTTCTCCCAGCGTCACGATTAGCTCAACTCGTTCGTTGTCTCTCAGCACGACCACTTTGACTTTCTCGCCCGCGCGATGACGTCTCCGTTCGCGTCGGAGTTGGGTGCATGTTTTGATGTCGTCATCACCACCAAATTCGACAATGACGTCCCCCTTCTTCATTCCTGCTTTTTCGGCTGGACCATCGGGTTCGACGTCGACGATCTCTGGTGCGATGCTACCATCGCCTTCTGGCAAGTAAATTCCTAGGAACGGCATGTCTTCGCCATCGTCCGCAACACGAGAACGGCCCCAAACGTCGCCTGTGCCGAGGCGATCCCAGCTTTCATGGAACGCCGAAATCGGCACGTGCATGTTCTCTTCGATTCGCGTGCTGATAAACGAATGAATACCGATGACGCGACCTTCCAAATCAAACGCTGGTCCGCCGGAATCACCCATTGTGATCGTGCAATCGGTTGCGAAGAAGTCTCTGCCGACGCCATCGGAATCAGCAAGTTTGATGACTCGACCAACGCGAACTGGTGCCGCTCGAGCTGGATCGTAACCACCAGGATGTCCCAGCGAAACGACCCATTGGCCAAGCGTTAGCGGACCATCGCTGATTGCGGCGTATGGCCATTCGCGAGAAGAGCCATCGCGTGGCGGATCAAGTTTTAGCATGGCAGCGTCGCGAGCGTGGTCGGCTCCCATAGACGTCGCCGTGTGCTGCTCGCCATTCGACAACCAGACCTGCACCTTCCTGCCGGCTCTGCCGGTAACGTGTGCTGCGGTCAGTATTAGACCTTCTTTGTTAACGATAACACCGCTGCCACCACCGTTGTTTACCACCAGGCCAACCACGGCAGGCTCGACTTTTTTCACAACGCTTTGGACTTGAGATTCGCGGTCGCGTAGTTGCTTGATGAGCTGTTCGTCTGTGAGCTGATCGAGCACTGCAGATTGCAACTCCGCGACAATGCTTGGTCGATTCGATTCGTCCAGCCCAAACAGAACATTGCTAATTCGCCCGTTCACGCCGATAACGATCGCTTGCGGAACAGCCTGGACTTCAAAGATTCGGCCCACCGAACGTGTTGGATCGATGGCGACGGGGAACTTCAATTCGCGTTCGTCTTGTATCGACTGGACGAGGGCGCGCGTTTCGCCTTGATTGACCGCAACATATTTGTAGTTGGAGAACGCTGTTTCGCGAAGCAAGTCCTGCCACTCGTCAAATCCACGAAGACTCGGCGAGCACCAAGATGTCCAGAAGTCCAACACAACCGGCTGTTTCCCAACATAATCAGCTATCGCGAATGTCGTACCGTCGGCAAGCTCGAGTTGGACGTCGGAGACATCTTTTCCGAGTAAGCGTTCCCGCAACGGCTTCATTGCAGATTCCGATTTCGCCTTTTCAACTAACGCTTCTCGCAGAGATCCGAATACCTGATCTCCCGTGTTCGCCGGTTGCGCAAACGTGTCGTCTTGTATTGCGGGCGAGAAATCCCACGCGTCGAATGTGGCGACGACTTTGTAGTCCAGGTCCAGTGACAGGTGTTTCTTGATTTGTTCGATATTTGGTTCAATGCGGCTAAGGCGTGGGCGAGGACCATCGGTCAGCCAGAAGTCGGTTGAAAGTTGTCCCAGGCGCTCATCCTCTTCGGTGACTCGAATGTGATGGATCGCGCCGTAGCCTGATCCGTCCGTGTCAACTAATTCGTACCCAACAATATCGTCGTCCCATTCCTTTGTTCGCGATCGGACAAGGAACTCACGCACGGCGACAGCAGCAATGTTCTGGTCCATCATTGGATTCGACTTTGTGCTGCGGTCGTATCCCAAAGACCTGCTGCGAAAGAAAGCGGGAAGGCTGAACGCTTGTCTTTTAATCGTTCCGACACCTGGCAGAACCAAAGTGGCTTCCGGTTTGACGTAGTAGATCTCTGCAGCCGGAGCCGAACCTGGTAGGCCTTTGACTGCCAGCGCATCTGGACGGCGAAAGTAAAGTCGTTGCCGTAGCACCTGCCGTACCGGAAACTTCTCGTTTTCACGGCGAGTTTCCATGACAGTGGTCGTGTTTACCGCAAGTGCATCGAGCGATTCGAAACGATCGGACAGATTCTTAAACAGTTCTCGGGCTCGCGCGTCGACTCCGACTTTTGCTGGCTCTGCTTCGTCGGCTTTGGTGAAGGGTGCAGACGCAGCGATAGAAAAGACAAACGCAACTAAGAGTGAGATTTGCGGCGAACCAGTTTTCATGTATTTCATCCTGTATCCGACGAGAGGCCCGATCATTATACGCCGACACCCCTTTTGCCTTGAACTAACTTTTTAGATACCTGATCATGTAACACCGGCTAAGCAATAGTGTTGCTACAAGACAATCAATAGCCTTCTAAATCCTGCAAAACGTGGCGTTCTTTGGGAATTGCCTCTCGTCGCCGGCGGCTGAGTACAAGCAAACTCGGCTTTACACTGGGTTTTCCAGATAAACGTGGACACTGTCGAAATTCTACCATCGAATCAGGTCTAGCAGGTCGTCAGTAATTCTTCCATTTGTTGCGATCGTGCCCCCCGAGTGCAATTCTATTGGGTTTCCAAAACGGTCTAGCGTGTCTCCCCCGGCCTCTGTCACGACCAATATTCCTGCTGCATAGTCCCATGGCGACAATTTGTATTCAAAAAAACCGTCCAAACGCCCGCAAGCAACCCAGGCCAAATCGAGCGCTGCCGAGCCCAAACGTCGGATGCCTCGGACGTTTGCATTGAACAGTCTTTCAATAGAAGACAGCGTTCTGGTTACCCACTCGCCACGGTCGTAGTGAAAACCAGTCGCCACCATACTGTGCTGAAGGCAAGTT
>JAGQPC010000706.1 GCA_020426925.1 Planctomycetales bacterium
CAATATCTTCGAGTGCTCCGTTTGGATCAACTGGCGAGTTAATGACATCGAAAGGGTTCGTTACAAAGAAGCCCTCTGCTGAAACGACAGCTCTGGGGTCAAAGCTACCTAGACCGACAGTGAGTCCTGATGGACTGCTCGGGGCAGTCGCTCTGACAAAGTCTCCTCCGACTACGACGTCATTCAGCGTTGCATAACTTGCTAAATCCTGGTCAGGATCGCCGTTCTCAAGGAATGCGACATTTGAAATAGTTGCACCGGTACTATTCGTCAGCGTCGTAGTAAACGTGACAAATCCTCCGGATGAATTAAAATCGCTGTTCTTAAACGAGATGGTTCGATTAACACTAAGACCAGCGATCGAGCCGATGACGCTGGCCGACAACTGACCTCCACTACTTATGTTCGTTGTTGTGACTGGAATCTGACTCGAGCCCGATGGACTAGCATTTGTGTATGTGTTCCCATTCGCCGAGATCGAGAAACTTTCAAGCGGCGTGCCAGGAGTAAAGAAGTCCCTGCCACCGCCGAATCTTGCTCCCAATGAGCTGTCTGGCAGCACAAGTGACCCATCAGCGTTAATTCCCAGATGTAGGTGGGTCCCAATCAGCGACACGGCTGACAGGAGTGACCGAGATTCAAGCGATTCAATGTGCCCCCTTCTTTCGGATGCGCAAAATCGACTACTCTTGCGACGCGTTCCAGAACTCGCTGACGACGACTTTTTGAACATTCGACGGACCAACCAGGATGACTTAAACATAAACGGAGACCTTAGCACGTGGCTTCTAGGGTTATTCGGAGCAATTCAGTCGGTTCAGCCCGGCCGCCGAAAACTGAGGCAGAAAAACCTCCCGGACAACAACAGCACCAGTCACCGCCAGAGCATGTGGGCTCGGGCGTAAGCATTGACAATCTGCGGTTCAAGTTTGGATCTGCCCTTAAGTCGCTTAAGCGTAGAAGGCGCTGAAAACCGCCGCGCGTTTTTTAGAATTTTTCCGTGAATGCGCACTAAGAATTGCACGGCCGCCACGCGTTGAATACGATTGTGGATGTACGAAAACGCGTTGATTTTTTTGCGGCGGATTCAGGCAGAGTTGACGCTTGAGAGTAATGGGAGACGTGATGACAACGCTGTCAACTTCCGAATCAAGTGATGATTCGACTGTCGCGTTGATCCTCGCAGCTCGAAACGGTTCATCGGAGGCGTTAGGGAAACTGCTCGACCAGTACCGCGATTACCTGCTCGTAATAGCGAACGACGAATTCGACCCGACGCTACGAGCCAAAGCGGGGCCTTCAGACCTAGTTCAAGAAACGCTGCTAGAGGCGCAGCGAGACTTCGAACGGTTCCAGGGCGTGCACCGTGAGGAAATCGTTCGCTGGTTGCGCGGCATCCTGCAAAACAACATCGTTGATGTCGCTCGACGCTACCGCACGGCCGGGCGGGAAGCGAGTAAAGAACGTCCACTGCCTGTTGATACTGGAAGCCAGGCAGAGGGAGAACTTGCGGCCGATTCCGATTCACCTCTGACCAAGGCGATTATTAATGAAGAGGAAGTGGCGTTGCAAAAAGCCGTCGATCGACTGTCATCAGATTACCGGCTTGTTGTACAACTTCGCCACACAGAAGGACTTGGCTGGAGCGACATCGCGATGCGAATGAAACGCTCGACCGACGCGGTCCAGAAGCTTTGGGTGCGGGCTCTCATACAACTGCGTGATCAACTTGAGTGCGATTGAGTTTTGCCTATGAACGCGGGCAATGGGCTGGAACATGAAGATCAACTGCGTTGTTGGCTTGTGAACTATGACAACGCCTTGGCAAATGGAAGTAGCCCTGGCGAAGCATGGGACGCCAGCGACCACGCCATCACTCCACCTGATACGACTCGTCAATTGGCCAATCTGTTGGATCGAATGGAGACGATCTGGCCACGGAAGTCGTCGAGCCAGCACAATGAACCACAGGTTGGGATTGATGTCGAACGGCCCGCCCAAATCGGGCGGTTTCTGATCGACCGCGAGATTGGCCGCGGCGGTTTTGGTGTCGTCTATTTGGCGATGGACCCCCAGCTGGGTCGCCACGTCGCGATCAAAATGCCGCGAATCGACTTGCTGCTCACTCCCAGTCTGCGAAAACGTTTTGTGGTCGAGTCTCAGGCGACTGCGGCCCTAGATCATCCTCACATTCTGCCTCTTTATGAATCGGGCCAAATCGGCAGCATGTGCTACATGGTTACGGCGTACTGCCCAGACGGGACGTTAGCTGCCTTTCTAACCGCAAACGAACAACCGCTGTCCATTCATCAAGCGGCGATGCTGATCCGGCAACTTTCGGATGCGGTTCAATATGCCCATTCACGCGGAATCCTGCATCGCGACATCAAGCCTGCGAACGTGCTGCTGGACTTTCGGCAAGCCTCGAATTCCTTTGGTGAATCGCTTCCATTTGTCGCTCGCCTAACCGATTTTGGATTGGCGCGAATTCAGACGGATGAACCGACTGAGGGTGATTGCGAGTCTCATGCAACCGGCACGGGTGCGATGATCGGTACGCCTCGCTACATGGCGCCTGAACAAGTGGAAGGGCAACGCGATTTGATCTGCCCCGCAACCGACGTCTATGGATTAGGCGTCCTCTTTTACGAGCTATTAACAGGTGCGCCTCCATTTCCAGGAGGCAGCAAAGTAGAATCGTTGCGCCGAGTCTTGACTGAGGTCCCATTGCCGCCACGACGCTTGCGCCGTGACGTCCCCGCTGATTTGGAAGCGATCTGTCTTCACTGTTTGGAAAAACAACCAAAGCACCGTTACGTTTCAGCTGAAGCTTTGTCTGCAGACTTGCAGCGTTTTTTGCGAGGCGTTCCAACTCGTGTACGACCGCTTAGCCCGGTGCGTAAAGCCGGAAGGTGGGCTCGCCAGAGACCGACGGTAACCGCGCTTTCCACGACGCTAATGGCGGTGGTCCTTGCTTCGATCGTGGGACTCATTGGTTATTCGATTCAGCTTCGAACCTACACTGACGCTTTGCAGGCGTCCTCGATTCGCGATCAGCAAAACATTCAAGCAACAGAACGACAACGACAACGTGCAATCGCTGGTGAACTGGAAGCTCGACAATACTCCATAGCAAGCGATACAGTTCGCGCGTTCCGCATGTGGGGTGAAGGTCAGCCTCAGCGTATGCGCGAGGTGTTGGCGCGATTGCGTCCCAAGCACGGACAAACGGATGTCCGTGGGTTTGCATGGTGGTACCTCTGGGAATTATCAGGCAACGTCGTCGATTTTCCTGGCAGCGCGGTTGACAAGTACGGAACGCGATTCTCACCTGATGGACAATCGTTCGTGGCGTGGAGCACGCTTTCCACGGAAAACACAATCTCGATCTGGCACCTTCCAACGCGTGAGCGAGTATTGTCAATCGAACTGAAGGGGAAGCCCGTTACTGCTACTTTCGCTCGAGATGGTTCTCGTTTGCTCACGGTCGATGACCGTCGAACTGTGTGCACGTGGAATTTGCGTACTGGCGAAAAGCTCGACGAATCCCATATCAGCGACTTACCAATCTATCCTGGTGTTTTTGATGGACTCGCGTTTTCACATGATGGGACTCAGTTGGCCTATGTTTCATCACACGAAATAGGGACAAAGGTGGTTTCCGAAAAGCTTCGAGTTTGGAATTCGGAGTCGCGTCAGATTCGAACTGTGGTTGAGGTGCTCCCAGGCTTGGTAAATGCAATTGCAATGTCCCCTGACACAAAATCGATTGCCATCTCGGTTTCCGAGTACGAAGACACTCCGACCGCCATCGTTTTAATAGACGCCGGAACCGGAGCTACGATTCGAACGTTGTCACATGCGGCAGCCGAATTCCATGACCTGGAATTTTCGCCGGATGGTCGGCAACTAGCCGGCGGAAGTTATCTTCTCGTAGGCATTGCTGTTGTTTGGGATTTGGCTACGGGCGATTCGCGTTACTTTGATCAAGAAGGTACCCAGCCAGTGGTTCACGTCGCTTTTTCGTCCGACGCACACCTATTGGCGACCAGTCGGTATCAACAACGCCCAGACCAACCCGCTGAAGGTCTGCAAGTTTTCGACTTGCGAACGAAACAGGTCGTCGCGGAGCCAACAACATCGGGACAGCGAATCGGAAGTCTTTCGTTTTCACCAACGGGCGATTATTTGGCGTTCACAAGTGATAGTAATTTCCTGCGCATGTGGCGAGTGAACCAAAACGCCGACGTCGAGTCTGTCGTGGCTCATGCAGCAGAAGCTTGGTGCAGTTCGTTTTCACCGGACGGAAAACTTGTTGTCACGGCTGGAGATGATCACCAAGTCAAAATCTGGGACACGCTAAGCAAGGAGATGAAGGCGGACTTTTCAGGCCACGAATCGTTGGTGACGCAGGCACTCTTCACACCACACGGTGACAAGCTGGTGACGGCTGGTTTTGACGGCGTCATCAAAGTGTGGGATGTACAATCCGCTCAGCTGCTTCACACGCTGTCGGAACACGAAGGCCCCGTACGTAGTACTGCAATTCGGTCCACTGACGGCGTTCTAGCCAGTGCCGGCGACGACCGAACGGTACGACTTTGGAATCTGAATTCCGGAGAACTGTTGGACACTTTCCGCGGTCATGAGAACAAAGTCCGGTCTGTGGTCTTTCTGCCTGCTGACGGGCGATTGGTGTCTGCCGACAATTCTGGGTTTCTGCATATTTGGTCCGTCGATGGTCAACTTGAGCGGCGTTGGCAGGCCGCCGAAGAGATCCAATCGCTTGCCGTGTCCGCAGACGGCAGCGTTCTTGCGGCAGGCAGTAAGCAAGGCGATATTCTCGTCTACGAACTGCCTGGATTTCGGCGCTCGCGTCACTTGTCCGGCAAGCCCTATTCGGCGCGTGCTTTGGCAATTTCCCCAGACGCACGCACGCTTGCTTCAGGAGGTGAGGACGCAGCAGTTACGCTTTGGCACTTGGGTACGGGACAGGAACTCTTTCCACTTCCCGGTGTAACATATCAGGTGAACAGCCTTGCCTTTTCCCGCAACGGCCAGGCATTGACTGCCGCACTCCATGACGGATCGATGAAAATTTGGCGAGCGCCGCGGACCGAACATAATCGATCACTCACCAAATAGCGCCATCAGCAAGTTGGACCCTTCCTGGCAATCCGCCGGCCATCCGGCATTGTTCCAAGGGGCCCGTCTGGAACGCACTGCTTAGTCAGGCTATGCCTCTCGTCGGCTGACCATGCCCGAAATCGGGCGTGCTGCAAAAATCGACACGCGAATTTCGAATACAATGGTCACACTTCCAACAAGGCTGCAGAATAGATGGCAGGGATGCCGTATGTAGCTGCGTACGCCAATTTACGAGGTATTACCGGATGTCTTGTTCCGAATTTAGCAGCGAGGGAGCACCAGAACTGGATCATGATCGGGCAGAGATGGATAGGACAATGATCGAACGTTTGTTCGGCGAGCACCGAGCCTACCTTTGTCGGGTTGCAAACGCACGACTGAGTGGCAATTTAAAACGACGCATCGATGCTTCGGATATTGTCCAAGAGGCACAAGCTGATGCCTATCGCCGCATTCATGCTTATCTCGAGGACCCGCAAGTCCCCTTAAAAGTCTGGTTC
>JAGQPC010000707.1 GCA_020426925.1 Planctomycetales bacterium
AGCAAGAAAGAGAAAAAATGATCACTTTAGTTTTGTTTTGATTATAGAACACAAGTGATCGGCAGATAGCCACGATGGTCCGCCCGGAAATATCGCGGATGCACTTCAACTCTGCGACGGATGATAATTGTCGTCCCAATTCTTCACGTGTGGATCGCCAAGTTTTCCGACATTCTTTGCCACGACCATTGCGACAGTTGCGTCACCTGTCACGTTGGCGACTGTCCGGCACATGTCAAGAACTCGGTCAACGGCAAAGATTAACGCGAGGCCCGCTTCTGGAACTCCGATTGCCCCCAACACGATTACCAACATCACCATTCCGGCGCCCGGCACCGCGGCCGAGCCGATCGAGGCAAGAGTAGCAGTGATGACAATGTTCAATTGATCATTGAATGACAAGTCCATTCCGTAAGCTTGTGCGATAAATACAGCGGCGACAGCCTGATACAAACTTGTCCCGTCCATGTTCACGGTCGCACCGATCGGCAGCACGAAGCTGGCGACTTCTTCATGAACTCCCAAATGTTCTTCGACGCGTTCCATAGTCACGGGAAGCGTCGCTGCGCTGGAACTCGTCGAAAAAGCCAGCATCTGGGCCGGCGAAATGCCTCGCATAAAAGTGCCATACCGTGTCCCGGTTAACAGGCGAACCATTGTTGGGTAAAAGCCAAAAATCATGAACGCAAGGCCGACTAACACGCAAATGCTGTACTTCATTAACGCGGCGAAAATGTCCCAACTGGGAGTATCAACGATCAGCGATGTCAGCAATGCAAAGACGCCATAAGGTGCGGCAAGCATGATCAAGTCGATCAGTTTCAATATGACTTCGTTCAGGCCGTCAAAGAAGTCTTTTACCGGCTTTGACTTTTGATCTTCGACCAAGATTAAGCCGACGCCAAAAAATACGACAAAAAAGATGACCTGCAACATGTTTCCGTTGCTGGATGCAGCGGCAAAGATATTGTCCGGAACCAGATCGACGAGCGGTTGAAGTGGTCCTTGTTGTTTCTGCGATTCGGCAGCTTCGATTTTGGCTTTTGCACTTCCTTCGAATCCCTCGAGTAGAGACGTACGCGTTTCTTCGGTCAAGCTCTTTCCAGGCCCTACGATGTTCACGATCAACAAGCCTATACTAACGGCGATCACGGTCGTAAACAGGTATAGCGCGATCGTGCGACCACCCATCGACGACAGTTTCGAAATGTCTTTCAGATCGGAGACGCCCTTGATCAGCGACGCGATGATCAGCGGAACTGCAATTAACTTCAGCGAATTGATAAAGATCGTTCCAAACGGTTTGATCCAATCGGTCACGGGTTTCTGCCAGCCTAGTTGAACCGCCAGAATTCCGAAGACGATCCCTAGGATCATTCCGATGAGGATCTTCCAGTGAAGTGCGAGCTTATTCATGGTACGCTTCCGTTTAACACGGCAGATGTCGGTGAGTCAGAAGATTGGCCGCTCATTCTACCGGTTGATCGTCATCAATGAAGCTCAAGACCGCCGCTTTGGTAGCAAATGACCGAGTTCGACCGAAACAAGTGGAATCGAAAGTACGCAGACCCAAATTTGGCGAACGAAGAACCGTCGCCGTCGCTCGTGCGATTGATTGAGTATCTGCCAAAGCAAGGGAACGCTCTTGATCTGGCCGGTGGTGCTGGTCGGCACAGCATCTGGCTGGCAAAGTATGGACTAACCGTTACGTTGGCCGATGTGTCGAGCGTCGGACTTGAATGTGCTCGCCAACGCGCGGCTAATTCTGGCGTGACGATCTCAACGGTGGAAGTGGATCTCGATCCAGAAGACGACGAAGATTTGAAAGGCAGGGATAATCTGCTGAGCCCAAACCGCTGGGATTTGATTTTGCTGCACTATTTTGATTCGCGAAAAATCATTTCGCTGATTCGTAACGCTCTTGCTCCAAGCGGCCTGTTACTAATCGTCCAAGCGACGGAGCGAAACTTGGAACGCAATCCAAAACCGCCGCGTCCTTTCATTCTGGCGGAAGGCGAGATACGCAACCTTGCAGATGGGCTCGAAGTTTTGTACTGCAACGAAGGGTGGACCCCTGAAGGGAAGCATGAAGCGGTTCTGGTAGCGCGAGCCGCTTCAGGCGATCGGAAGCCCTGACCTTCATTGACGGAAACGACGTAATTTGTTACGGTCTCACGCTTTACGATTCTATTCGATCGCAGTCCCAACCGTCCAAACTCAGTTGAGTGAGACCTTAATTCGATGAGCAAAATCAAAGTCGCAAATCCCATCGTTGAACTCGATGGGGACGAAATGACCCGCATCATTTGGCAGTTTATCAAGGACAAGTTGATCCTGCCTTATCTCGACGTCGAGCTGAAGTACTTTGATTTGGGAATCGAGGCTCGTGACAAAACGGACGATCAAATTACGGTCGACGCGGCCGAGGCGATCAAAGAATTTGGCGTCGGCGTGAAATGTGCCACGATCACTCCGGATGAACAACGTGTTGAAGAATTCGGCCTGAAGAAGATGTGGCGATCTCCGAATGGCACGATTCGAAACATTTTGGGCGGAACTGTTTTTCGTGAGCCGATCATCTGCAACAACGTCCCTCGGCTTGTACCAGGTTGGACTCAGCCGATTGTCATTGGTCGTCACGCGTTTGGTGATCAATACCGAGCCACCGACTTTGTTGTTCCAGGTCCTGGCAAACTGACGATTAAGTATGAGCCCGCTGACGGTGGCGACGTGATCGAACATGAAGTATTCGATTTCCCCGGCGGCGGCGTCGCGATGTCGATGTACAACTTGGACGATTCGATTCGCGGATTTGCTCGCGCATGCATGAACTACGGTTTGCAGCGTGGATGGCCCGTTTACATGTCGACCAAGAACACAATCTTGAAAGCGTATGACGGTCGCTTCAAAGATCTGTTCCAAGAAGTTTTCGAAAACGAATTCGCCGACAAGTTCGCTGAAAAAGGCGTCACGTACGAACACCGGTTGATCGATGACATGGTTGCTTGCGCCATGAAGTGGTCCGGTGGCTTCGTTTGGGCGTGCAAGAATTACGACGGCGATGTGCAATCGGACACCGTCGCGCAAGGTTTTGGCTCGCTGGGATTAATGACGTCAGTTCTCATGACTCCAGACGGAAAAACCGTTGAAGCGGAAGCGGCGCACGGCACGGTGACTCGTCATTACCGACAACATCAACAAGGCAAAGAAACGTCGACGAACCCCATCGCTTCGATTTTCGCGTGGACTCGAGGACTAAAATACCGAGGGCAGTTCGACAACACGCCGGACGTTGTGCAGTTTGCGGAAAACCTCGAGCAAGTGTGCGTTGAAACCGTAGAGTCGGGCTCGATGACGAAAGACCTCGCGATTCTTGTCAGTGACAATCAGCCGTTCCTCACGACAAACGAATTCTTAGCGAAGCTTGAACAAAACTTGCAGGCAAAAATGGGCTAGGTACTGCTGCTTCGGCGACGGAATAGAAGTCTGAGGCAGCTTAATCTTCGGGTGGTGGAAGTTGCTAAACTTTCTAGCGGACGGGATCTTTAGCAAGATCCACTACGAGCTGCCCGAAAATCAAGATGTGTCTGGGTGCTACTGGCTTTGCCAGTGCTTCCCTAATCAGTGTAGAGACGTTTGTGTGTGCTAACGGCTTGTCACGCAATCACTCGGAAGCTCTTTTCAAAGACAGCACGCAGATGCTTACCGGAACAGATTTCCGAGACATAGTTAGTGGACAACGTCGCGGAATCGTCGCATCGATGCTGCGTTGCGTTTTAAGGCTGGTGGAGATTCCATACCGAGCTGTTGTCGCTGTTCGCAACCGATCGTTCGATTGCAATCCGTCGAAGGTACACCGCGTCGATGTGCCCGTAATCTGCGTAGGAAACTTGACACTGGGCGGCACCGGAAAAACGCCAGTTGTCGCGTGGCTGGCTCGATGGTTTCGAGACCGAGATATTCGCGTATCGATCGTGAGTCGCGGATACGGTGCAAAAGACGGCGGGCAAAACGACGAGGCACGCGAACTTGAGGCTCGGTTGCCTGATGTGCCTCACCTGCAGAATAGCGATCGCGTCGCTGCAGCCACCGTGGCAGTTGAGGAACTGGAAACGCAACTGATCTTGCTGGACGACGGGTTCCAGCATCGACGGATTCATCGCGACCTCAACATTTTGTTGGTCGATGCGACGGAACCATTTGGCTTCGGACACGTCTTTCCGCGAGGCACTTTGCGCGAGCCACTCAAGAATGCGAATCGCGCAGACGTCTTGCTGATCAGCAAATGCGAATCCGCGACTGAAGATACACTTAGCCGCATCGAACAGCGTTATCGCGAGCTGGCACCTGATGCACTGCATTTGCGAATCCGCCAAACACCGACGACTTTGCTCTCCGCCAGCGGCAAGGAGCTTCCCGTTTCGTTGCTCAGCGGAAAAAAGATTGCAGCACTTTGCGGGATTGGAAATCCCAAGTCATTTCAACACACGCTCCATTCACTTGGCGCGGAAACGGTTGCGTTTTGGGAATACCCGGATCATCACGAGTTTACTCGGAGCGACCTGGATACGATTCAGTCGCGTGCTCAAACGGCTCGGCCGGATCTGCTGGTTTGTACACACAAGGATCTGGTCAAATTGAACGTCGATCGAATCGCTGGTGTGCAACTGCTCGCGTTGCTCATTAATGTCGAATTTATCTCCGATTCAGGGCCATTTGAGGACCGGCTTTCTGCGATCGCTAACCTGATAGAACGTGAGCCGCAGCCGTGACGGTTACCTTTGCTGTGTCGGTTGTGCCGAATCTTTGGCCTACGCCAATCGTTCAGCTGAATGTCGCTGCTGGTTTCACCTGTTTCTTGCAGGAAATGCCAGTTTCGCACCGGGCAATTGCGAAATCGCAACACAGGTGAAGTAAGGTTCTCTGGACTCCAATCTTCAACTTTTCGCAGTCAACACTGAATCGCGGCCTTGTCGGCGGGCAGCAAAGTGCAATTCAATTCGATACCGTTTGTTCTGTTCCTGCCGTCCGTTTGGCTGCTCTGGGCGATTGTCCCCAGCCGCCTTCGTTGGTGCGTTTTGCTTGCCGCAAGTTACGCGTTCTACATGTGTTGGAACGCGTTCTACGTCGTGCTGATCATCGCGTCGACATTGAACGACTATTGTATTGGTATCGCGATGGAACGCGTTCAGGCCGCGAAGACTCGTAGGTTGCTCCTGCTCACAAGTTTGATTACCAACCTTGGGTTGCTGTTTGTCTTCAAGTATTGGAACTTCTTCAATCAATCCGCAGCAGATATATCGGCTTACTTGGGATTGAGCTGGAGCGTGCCCGATTTGAAGTTGCTGCTGCCGGTCGGCATTTCCTTTTACAC
>JAGQPC010000708.1 GCA_020426925.1 Planctomycetales bacterium
TCGGTACATGCAAAGTAGCACCAGTCGCGTGACAATCGTCAAAAGAACGGCGCACATGAAGAATAGGCTGATTCCGAGCACGCGGCCTAAAATTGATTTCATGGCTCGCCTTAACGATCGTAAGGAATTCGTAAACTCAAAACATAGTACCGGTGAATGCACTTTTCAAGCAAGCTTAAAGTAGGCGTCGCCCCTATTTCATTCGGATTTACCATCAACTCATCTATGCCTTTTTTACGACATTCACGAGAGTTAGCACGTATCCGCTTCGTAGCAAACGCCTGGGGACTAGAAATTGCAGTATGCACCTTTTGTTTTAGCCGCGTTCCAAATGGATGCTGAATGGTCACGCTTGCACGATGGTGTCGGAGCAGAGGTATTCGAGCAACTGCGCGACGACGTGGACTCGCGATGTCGTAGATATGGCAGCGAAATACAGCAGAATTTCTCAAAAATGTGCCAATCTGGAAGGAATCACATCAAGTCGGAGCCGCTCCACACCAGCGCATATTCGCCTCTGCACTACGCGATCTTTGGTCGCGCTGATCACCTTGTACTCGCTGTCTTTGACGACTTTGACCCCGTTCACGCGATAGCTAGCGAAATCAAAAACGGCGTGGCGGATTTGTCCGTAGGTCTTTGTCCATCGTTTGGAAGCAACCATCGACTACTTGCTGTTGAACAAATCTTCGAACCGACAACGTTGGCCACCTTACCCTTGATAACATTTACGAAGTTCAAATTGGATGGTATCGGATTGATGTGCGGAGGGTGTCGATTCCATGCCGGAGTGCTGACTGCAATTGAATCACTGTATCAAAAGTGTAACGACCACGGGGAAAGCAAGTCGGTTGTTGTTGATCTACTGGGCCTCGAAGAAATCGGTCTACTCACTTTCTGTCGCAACTACAGTGATGCAATGTCTCTTGTGTACAGGCTTCGTTCGCTAACCTACGGTTCACTAACGGATAGTACATCCCTCGAAGAGTCGGCATCATCCATCATCGGTCGGAAAGTTAGTCTGAAAAATAATCATCTGTTTCGTTGGACTGACTCATGCCTTGGAATCTCATCAAAGGAAATGTGGTCTGAATCAATGTTCAATAATGTGTGTGGAAATCTGCATGCAACTTTAAATATCACGGTCAGCCCAGGTCACGAGCAGGCCATTATGGAATATCCACTGGTAGACGAGTCGGGAAATCACGAACTAGACGAATCATTATTCGTATGCACCGGTCGCGAGGACATTCGCATTGAGTTGGGAAATCGGACAGCAAAATCCGTGATTTCGACCAAGGCACTCATCAGGACAGTTCGAGACTTTGTGACGTCATGTGGCAAATCCGATAAAAAAAACCGGTGGCGAGACATCACTGAAATCGTCACGCATCTCGAAATTCCAATTGCCGTCGAATCGGCTGGTCGTCCGGTCGAGAAGCATGATGCTATCGCATTGGAACTTCTGCCAAAGCTTCAAGCCACTATACTTAGGCGCCTCGCTCAGCTGCGCACTGTTCCAAAGCAGGCAGGAGTCCCCGTAGTCCTGCGACGGATAATTGAACATCTTTACCAAGTCGTCTCTGTTCATCTTAATGATCCACTCGCGTGGGATAGCGTTCTGGACTTGTGGGATTCACTCGACGGATTTCATGCGACACTGACGCAACTCGGGAAGGAATTGGATAGCTTGCATTATTGCATGATCGAATCGGATGCAGTTCGCGAACTTGCTAACTTTGCTACCGTCCTCGCTGATGCAATTAGCCATCGAACAGCTAGCGCCAACAATCGCCGAATCGACATGGCTTTAGACTTTAGAGGAGGCTTCGAGCAATTGCTTCACTCAGCGAATGGTGTGACCCAGCTGGCACTTGAAATATGGAAATCTCTACGGACGCGCCGAGAGCCAATCGGGACTCCCACTCTTGTCTCCTTTTTTCCTGGAACACGGGCCTTCTACAGTAAAGTTGGTCCCGGCCCGCCAATGACATACATCGAAGCTGACGTGCCGCACGTACTAAACGTTGCAACGTTTTGTGATTACTTTCACGAAGTTGCACATTTGATATTTAAGGACATTGCCGTCGAAAGCGGCGACCCATCGCCGATTAGCGGATTGGAGAACGGGCTAGTCGGCGAGGTATTCGCGCACACTTTTACGCTCCGACTTGTATTTGGCAATGACAAATCGACTTTCGTGACTCACTACTTGAACACTTTTCACATGCATGTTGCCGGCGCCGGATCAATTGAACAAACTAAAGATGACGACTTACTATTGCGTTTGTCTGACTTTCTCAACGAAGCCCATTTGGCGATTTCGATCAGCCACCAATTATGCAGTTTGCGCAGCCGCGATCCGCGATTTGACAAGGTTGAATTCGAAGAAACACTTGATTCATGCTGGCCACTACTTGGCGATAGTACAATGTGGCGCGACCACCGAGGCACGTTGAAAGAATTCTTAGTAAGTAGGTATCGTTTGGCATCGCAAGAATTTCAGAAACACTGGAAAAACATAAAAAACATTTGGTTGGGCGTGTTCGAACGCGATCTGGGTGATTTCAACCACGATATTCCGCGAAAAATCAAAAAAAATGCAAACAATGCGATCAACGAGCTGGCAGGTTACATTGGCTTCCTAAACCAGGATGGATTTGGCAATCTACCGAGTGACCGAGATAAGCAGACTGATAAAACAAGAACTCGATTTATACTGCCAAGAGATGGAGGAAAGGAATTTCGCGGTAAGATAACATTTGCCAACAACGACGATGCTGGTTCATTTGCGCCATTCCTTGTAGATCGTGGAGGCAACGCAAGGTTTTGTGCGATACCACGAATGCGATGCGAGCGACTGTTGCGTCAGGCTAATTTGATCAAGTCTTTTTGGGGAATTGCGACTGAACTGCGAGGGATGCAGCTCCGCAAAATTTTGGAATCCTATGACACAGGGAAGTAGCATCGTAATGGGAAGCTGCATATGTTTAGCACCTTCTTGGACCAATTGCGACGCTTGAAGTCGGCACGCTGCAATCAATCTATCAAGATGCCAGCATGTCTTGAAATGCTGTGCGCGTGAGAGTTTTGGCCGCTCGGAAATGTCCTGAGCGAAGGCTGCCACATTGCCAACGTTTTCTTGTTAAATGAGGTTGCAAGCAAGCTTTTGTGCATGGGTGCCAAAAAAATTGGGACGCGAATAACGCACTATCTAAATTGGCTTTATTGGGTCTGGCCTCTTCGCCATATCGGCAGCCGTAGCGTAACTCCACTGCGTCATGTGGTTTTCACGTAGCGCGAGACGGGCCGCATCGGCCCAATACACCCAGTGCTTCGGCAGCGGCTGGAGAGAATGCTCGCTGGTTCCTTGACTAGGCACGTTCAGCCATTCGTGAACACAAAACGGCTGAAATCTGGCCGCGATAATTTCTGGTGGAGAAGGCGTTGCAGTGGCGGCGGGAGATTTCGAGCGGCACGTGAACACAAGAACGATTTCGCCCTTGTTTTTCGCATAGCGTGACTGGTAATACGGCCTTGCGAACCAGCCAGCCAGCTGAAGTGATTCCTGCACTTCGAAATGGCACTCCTCTTTTATTTCTCGTTTTACCGCGACCGATGGACGCTCGCCCTTTTCAACTCCCCCACCCGGCAATGTCCACGGATTGCCGCCGTAATGTTTTTTTGCGTAATCACCGAGCTGAACCATCAACACCTCGGTCAGCTCTTGGTTAAATACAGCCGCAAACGCGGCGAGGCCAATGCCTTGTTCTGTGCGAATCTTCATCGCAAGTTTGTCGACATAGTCCGGTTCACCGGATTCAATTTTCGGAAGCCAGAAATCCACGAGGCCACCTGCGAATCAGACAGGATGAAAACGCTATGAAAGTACGACCCAGGGTGCTTTGTACGGATCGTCGGCATCGACCACCGCTTGTCGAACAAGTTCGGCCACTGAGCGGTCGCGATTATCCTCGCTCAGAAGGAATTGTGCAAATTCACAAGCCTGGTCAATTCCGATCGCAATTCGAGACGTCACGAGTACTGAGTCATCGGCAAGTCTGGTGCTCAAATCGAAAGTTACGTTTTCCGATATGGGACCACGAACAGCTTGACTCTCGACACCCGAGCACATCAGCAAAACTACGACTTTGGCATGCGGAAAATCCAGGTGACGTAGATAGGCATGGAAGTCATTCGAGGCGTGGCCGACAATTACCAGCGCTTCAGCGTCGGACTTGAACGGTGGATCGTTCAATTTGAAGGACATGGGATTCAGACCTACCCGTGACACTTCGCCCGCAATAGACTTTCCATCAACGATCTGATCACTTGCAAACACTTTGCATGTATCGATGCCCAATCCGGCTTCAATATCGATCAATCGAGTGGAGTTTGCATAAATTGCGCTCCGGCTGCATAACTTCGCCAAAGTGGTCGAATCTTGGGTAAGCCCAATTCTCATCGGCAGCGATTCAACCGGTATCGTCCAGTCGGTGTTTGTTACCGGACTCAGTATGACAACGTCCTCAAATCTCTTGTCAGTTAACTCAGGCTTGATGGGAACAACGGTGCGAAACTTCTCGACGATCGAGGCCCAAAAGTCGCCTGCGTTTGATCGAAACGACACTTCGTCCATTTTCAGCCACTT
>JAGQPC010000709.1 GCA_020426925.1 Planctomycetales bacterium
AGGGGCTCGCCATTCAGTTCCAAGGTCAGCACCGGACGTGTTGTATCGCCACTCCGAGTTCCAATCAAATCCGAGCTCGATCGTATTGGTCGTGCCGTTCGTTGCTCCAGGAGTCGGAATGCTGGCAAATTGGATTTCGTCGCTTCCATCCGGCACACGTGCCATCGAATAGTTGTCAGTCTGAGGCGACGAAAACACCAAATCAACTCGGTTCAGTCCTTCATCGAAGAATCCGATCTGTTCCAACTCTGGGGAGATGCGGAAATCGATATGGCCAGGCGTCACGCTTCCATCCGCGATGAAGTCGACGTACCCGTTGGCGTCAATAAACGACAATGGGCGAAGTTGCGACATGCCGGGAATCGCAAACGGACGATCCGAAAAGAAGTGATTGCTGATGTCCGCAGGGAACTCGGAGCGATTATAAAGCTCGACGAAATCCTCTTTGACGCGAACGTTTCCAGACGCGAGCCATTCATTGATGACTACGTCGCTGGAATCCGTCACCGGGTGAGCAATATTTTGTGAGCCCAACGTTGGAACGCTCAAATTCCACTCGTCGCCGAATCTGCTGATCGAAAGATCCTCAATCTGATTGCCGAACTCGACTGAATCGATCATCTCGCTGGCTGCGTTGAAAAGGTACAGACCTTCGCCTTGAGCGTCCAAAGAGAATGCTAACGCATCGTTTGCTCCTGTGACCGAATCAGCGATCAAAGTTCGATATTGGTTCGCACCGATCACGAACCCTTCCGGGAACACGAACTTGGCTGGATCCTTATCGTTGTCCGTTAATGAATAGCCAGCCAGGCTGATGGCGGTCGATCCTGGATTGTGGAGTTCGACTAAGTCGTAAATCCCACCGGCAGCGTTGACGGTCCGATTGTTGGCGAGCACTTCGCTGATCACGATCGGTGGTCGATATGCCGAATTGACTGTCCAAGTGATCGTTGTCGCGTTTGCTTCTTCCTGCCAAGTGCCGATTGCGTTTTTGCCAATCACGGAGAGCGTGTGCTCTCCATTGGCCAAACCGGACAGCGTAATCGGCGTGTCGATTGATGTTTCAGCACCAAATCCGCTTGAGTCTAAACTGAAGCGATAAGCTGTAATTGCGGGGCCACCGATTCGAATCGTCGCGGAATTGTCTGCCGTTTCGCCGGCCGGAACTCCGGACAGAAATGCACCGAGATTCACATGCGATCCCATGTCGATTCCGTTCTCGCCAGCACCGATGGCTTGAGAGCCTGTGCCTAGCGACCCGTCCGAATTCAAATGTGCATTCCCCAACAGATTTCCGTTCCCGGCGAACGATTCAGAGTCAGCCGTTAAGAACGAATGAGAAACAGTTAGCTGCGTGTCGGGTCGAACTTGCTCAAACGATGTCGGCGCGTTTGAAAGGATACTGTTGAAAACATCTGCACCGCGACCAGGACCGCTCGTCTGACCAGGCAGATCGAAATACAGCGGGGCGAACTCCGAGCTGGCAACCGTGTTGTTGATGAAGTGCATGAATGCTTCTTCCTTCACCAGCGACGCGTGTTGCACGTTTACAAACGTATTGCCGACGACCCAGTAATCACCGCCGGACGAAGAGATCGTGTTTGATTCGCCAGGGTCAACGTTGAATTGATCTTTGATGAAGTTCTGGAAGTAGTTGCCTTCAACCCACACGTCGCCCGTCATGTCGAGCGCGTCGTCTCCACCGCCCATGAACACGTTGTTGCGGATGATCGGAATCGGATTTGGCAATCGAGACGAATCAAAGTCGACGCTGTCGTTATGCCCCGTGATATGGCCGAAGACGTTGTTATCCAAAATCCATTGACCGTCGGCCGGAACGCCTCGCCCCCAAATATGTTCGCTCTGGTTGTCAGACGTCGGCCGTTCACCAGATTCGAAAATGCTCGTAAACGTAGAATTGCGAACGACCAACGACGAATCAATCGACCGTATGCGACGACGATCAGTGTTGTCCAGAATCACGCTTTCCAAAGTGAGGCTTGAATTTTCCAAGCCTATCATTCCGTCGCCAGTGACGCCGTGTTCGATGATTGCGTTTTCGATTCGGTTATCAGTCGTGGAAGCACGGAACTGAATTCCATTCCAACTGTCGCTGCCCGGCTCGCGAGTGAACCAAATTGGATTTTCGGCATCTCCAATTGCAGAGATCTGGCCGCGAACAATGAGGTTGGCATTTTCTGCAAAGAAAACATTTGTGCCTGCGTCGATCGTGAGCGTCGCGCCTGATGCGATTGTCACGTCACCGCTAACAAGATATGGACCTTCCGCAGCTGTCCAATGAGCGTCTTGAGAAATCGTTCCCGAGACGGGCGTGTTGTTTTGTGCGTCACGCCATACGTCGATCGTTTCCTGTGCGATAACGTTGCCTGTGCCTGCGCTACCGTCGAACGCTGTGACAACGTAGCGATTCAATCCAACGCGGGGTGCGAGCTGCGGCGGCGATTGCGAGCTGATTTCCTGTCGCCACTGACCATTTCCGGCAAGCGTATCGACTAAAACGCCGTTGACCGTAACGGACTCCGTTCTCGCTTCCGGTGCGTGTCCTGAAAGACGGAACGAGTCGGTCGTTGCACGTGGCAAACCGCCGACCGCCGTAACGTTTGCTTCGACAGTCAATTCTTGGTCGATTTGAGTCAGGACGTAGTCGGCTCGGCTTTGCATGAAGCTGAGCATCGAATCGATTTGCCCGCTAGTCGCCATTCCGCGTAGGACTTGCTGTAATGTCTCTGCGGCCTTATCCGACAACACGACGTTTTCGATCAAGTCCAAATACTGAGCGTAAAATTCGCTTCGAAACGGATCGCTATTGATCAAGCGATTGAGTGCCGGAACCTCAGTTGGTTCTTCGAGTCGCCACCGAATTCGTCCGCCGCCGAATCCTCCCGTGACGAAAAGCGAATCAAGATCGTACGGAACCATCGTGAAGCGTCCATCGACTGCTCCCCGATACATCGCGTAGTCGTCGCCTTGGTCGTCACCGGTAAACAGACCGTTTTCGTTGTTGCCGATAAGCGAATTCATCGCGAACGCGCGGAACCACTGGTCAACGTCGACGACGGCGCGGACATCTTGTTCAAACGTTGCGTCGGGGGCGTTGTTCAAAACGTCGGTCAGATGAATAACATCGGACCAGTCGGCTGCACTTCCGTTTGTATTCTTGACGTAGCTGACGTACGGTGCTGGATCGGTGCCAAAGTATTCGAGACCGGCTCCCTGGCCACCGGCGGGAGATTCGTTCGCACGACGACCTCGGTAAATGTTGCCCTCGCTGTCATCTGGATAGTGCACTTCTGCGTAGTCGCTGTCGAGCACTTCCACGTGCGCGTAGAAACCATTGTTTAGATTGACGCCGTTGGAGAACATTCGCACTCCGCGAGCGTCGGCCATTTCAACTCCGGCCAGCCGGAACAACGCCGCCCCTGCGACGTTATTGATCGGGCTGCCGGGGTTCATGTTGATTGCCGTTATGCCTTGCCACGGTCGGTCGCTGGGGATGTTAATGCGATTAGGTGGAACGTTGTCGTCGCGGCTGGCACTTCCTCGGTAACGAATGCCGGTGTTGTAGCGAACGTCCACGCCAGAGCCATCGACCGCGATAAACGTCGCGTTGTATTGAGCGTCGCTTTGGCGAGTCGTACCGCGGAATTGTTGGCGTTCGGCGGTCGTCATGACCTGAAAGTAGCTTGGAACAGAATCAGGATTCCAAGGAGCGTCGATGTCGAACTCGTCGATGACTTGATAGAGCGCGTTGACGACTTGAGCGCCGTCACCGGTTGGAGCTGGCCACGTACGATGATTACTTTGCGAGTCCGTTGCTCCGACGTAAAACTCGACGACACTTCGGTCGGGCAATGCTGGTATTGTCGCGGAGAAAACACCGTCAGCATCTGCAGTCATCGCAACGGACGTGAACGAATTGCCGGTGTCGATGCGCCAGTGAAGCTGGGCAGTCACTCCGGCCGCTTCGTCAGTGAGTTTCGCGGTCACGGTGACTATGTCGTCCGCTCGCGGAATCGCCGGAGAGTGGATGACGTCACTGATGATCGGCGCAGAGTTTGTCGCGACGACACTGTTTGCTTGACCAGGCGTGCCTCCATCACCGACACTCGCTTGCCAGTTTTGGCCAGAATCTGTGGGCAGTAGAACGTTGATCAATTCGAGCGATTTTCCGCCACCGGCTTGACCACCGGACCAGACCCAGCCGTTGCTGCCGCGGTCGCGAGGGCCAACGACTCGAACGCTCCAATCGCCTTCGCTTGCATATCGGACCGAGTCGACGACATCGGACGACGCGTTCACCAGTTCGATCGTTTCGCCATCATTTGATAGCTTTCCGGTCCAGCCACCGACAACGTTTTCGACGCCAGGGTACTTGGCGTGAAACGAATCAACGTTGGCCGCGACAACGAGAAATCCATTTGCCGGAATGGTCACGTCGGGGAATTCGAATTCCACTCCGCGCGTGATCTGCCAGTCGTTCAGGTTGACGTCGTTGGTGCTGCGATTGAACAGCTCGATGAATTCTTCGTCGATGTTTTCTGCGTCCAGAATCCCTTCACGAGGCAGGCTGTACATGATCTCGTTGATGACAACCAAATTGGTCGGATCGGACACCGGGCTTGCAACGGCTGCAGAACCAGGCGTTGGCGTCAGGAAGTAGCCAGCAGTTATGCCATCGCTGGAGAGGCCGTACGAAATGTCCTCGTGCTGCGCAGGGTATTCCGGGGCGTAGGCATTCTCAATGGTTGCTCCATCGGACTGGACAAGTCCAAGGTACTCGCCGTTTTTCGCCAACTTAAAGTTCGTGTGCAGTTCCTGACCAGCGACACGAACGTTTTTTCCAGACGCAAAGACGAGCAGCTGCTCGTTCGCGGGAAGGACTGTATTGGGCAACTGCCACTTAGTGAGGTCAGCCACGTCGTCCGTCAGATACCAACCAGAAAGATCGACGTCC
>JAGQPC010000710.1 GCA_020426925.1 Planctomycetales bacterium
TAAGTCGGCGTCATGTAAACACCGCTTTCTTCGGGAGGACCACCAAAGAACTCTTCGATGCAATATCGCGTCCACTGAGGCGTGAACTCTGTACCGCCAGAAAAGATTCCAGTGATGCCGATTTCAGGGAGACTCGTTCCACGTTCTTCCAAACCAAGACATAAGCCTTCAATGAGTTTCGGCGTGCCGAACATGCATTTGATGTCGTGACCTGCAGTCAAGACCGTGATGGCTTGGTCAATGCAGTGCTTCTTGTATTCTTCGAGATGTTCCATCCAACCTTTCTTGATGAGCTTCACGACCCAGCGCGGGTCGAGATCAATACAAAAGCAGATGCCGCCTCGATATTGAGCTAAATGCTCGACTGCCAATCGCAAACGACGAGGCCCCGATGGTCCGAGCATCAGCCAGTTTGAGCCCTTGGGAAAGTATTCGTCGGGCAGAGTGTGGCTGAACATTTCGTAGTCGATGCGAAAATCGTCGATCACGATTCGGCTTTTGGGAATTCCCGTCGTACCACCCGTCTCAAAAACATAGACCGGTTTGTCTGCATATCCCTTTGGGACCCATCGCCGCACCGGTCCGCCTCGAAGCCACTCGTCTTCGAACAACGGAAATTTCTTTAGATCATCGAAGCATTTGACTTCGGTGAGCGGATCGAAATTGAGTTCGCTCTTTTTTTGTAACCAGAATGGGCAACCGGTCGATTCATGAAAATGCCACTGAACGACTTCTACCGTTTGGGCATCGAGCCGCTCTCGTGCGGACGAAATAGACGCTTGAAGCTCGGGACTGAATTCCATTTTGCTGGACCATATACATGAGGGATGGTGGAGCACGATTCAATTAGCCTGGCGTTGCCGTAACGCAGCTCGCATCGCCGGGGCATTCTTACAAGGACTGCCAAGAACCCGTATCTTGAACCGAAATCAACCAGTAGACGATAGTAAACGGCTGTTTCGCTGACAAGCGGCGCGTCACGTTTGTTATCAACGGACAAACGATTCGACTGGAAAAAAGCGAATCGTGGCTCATTGGCGTCCAAACGCGTAATAATGATCTGCCAGACAGGCTTGAATAAAACCGTTGGGACGTCTAACGCCTAAGTGTCCTTCGTTACTACTCGCTAACGCAAAGATCGCAGGATTCTTCCGATGAGAAAACTCGCCGCAACCTGCACATGTGCTGTTGTGCTCACCTTTTCAGTTCTGAATGCGCAGGAGCAACGGAATGACATCAACGGCAAGCTACTTTCCGCCGTGCTAGTCGGGGATCAAGACGCCGCGATTGAAGCGCTCGACGCAGGCGCTGACGCGAACGCCCGGTCCGATTGGGGGCTGAGTGTTTGGGCAGTGGCAAAGCGTGGCGGTTACCAACACATTGCCGATCTTTTGGAATCCAAGGGGGCCGACACAGGTTTCGTCTGGCCACCTTTAAGCGAGTTGATCGAATCGAATCTCGGCAAAACCTTCACGGCAGATACGCCTGCCTGCGCCGTCCTGGTCGCTCAAGATGGGAAAGTGATTTACCAAAACGCTTTTGGTAGCGAAAAC
>JAGQPC010000711.1 GCA_020426925.1 Planctomycetales bacterium
GCCGCATCGCCTCGGCCGCCGCCGCAAAGAAATGTCCGTGCGAATCCCATTCTTGCTTGTTCGAAGAATCGACGAGTCGGATGTAAGCTTCATGAACTAATGCGGTCGCCTGCATCGAAGGACTTTCACCACCGCGACGATTAAGACGATGCTGAGCTAGTCTTCGCAATTCAGAATAAATCAACGGCAATAGCTCTTCGCTGGCCTTACGATTACCGGCTTCGATCTGCTGAATGAGCAACGTTATTTCGTTCTTTTCACCGCGATTTGCCACGTATTTTCAATTCGCAAAAAAATTCCACGCATGTTGAGGCGCGCTTTGGGTGGATATCGGATTACTGTTCGCAACCCAATTCATCTGTTTTTGACCCATGAAAAAAGGGAAAGACATGTTAACAGAAAATCAAGACAGTATTGTTTGTGCAATCCCCATGACCTCACCAAAGTCGACTGGTCAAAGTCCGCTCGACCGGCGCGATCAGAATTCCGATGCGTTCACCATGGCCACAACAGCGTTGATGGTGCTTTTGGCCTTCCTTGCTTGTGCCGCAGTAGCGTCTTTTTGTGTCGGAGAACTAATGAGCGAAGTAGGCCATTTTAGCTCTTGGGAGCTGCTGCGTTGTCTTTGCCATTCGCATTAATCAAGCCCGTCCGACGAAACCGAAAACAATCCCCATTTCGCTCATGGAGTCTCAGAAAATGAAAGAGTTACAGCGTCTTTTGCGTGCCATCCTTTCTATTGCACTCGTCTTGTCGGCGGTTTGCCGAGTTGCTTTCGCGGCTGAATTCACAACGACAACAACAGCTGCGAGCGCATCTACAACTGCCACGAGCAGTGAAAAAGATCTGCCCCGTTGGGGAATGTCACATCATGGTTCGCACTATGACGAAGGGCCTCGATCGAAACCCATTTTGATGGACGGTATTGGTAATACACATTTTCCAGTAACGTCAAGTCACACCGAAGTGCAAGAATGGTTTGACCAGGGACATACGCTGCTGCACAGCTTTTGGCCGTTCGAAGCAGAGCGTTCGTTTCGCTGGTGCATCAAACTCGATCCCGACTGTGCAATGGCCTATTGGGGATTATCGCGATGCTGCGAAGCCGACGACAATCGGGCTGCCAAATTCTTGCAGGAAGCCGTTGATCGCAAAGAACTCGTTTCTGACCGAGAACGCGAGTATATCGAATTGTGGGTCGCAAAATCAAAAGTAAAAAAAGCAAAACTGGCTGCGACACAATCCAAAGAAGATGAGAACGCGCAGTCGACTCTAAAGAAGACAAAGGAAGACTACGTTGTTCGTTTCGACAAATTGTTAATGGACTATCCGAATGACATCGAAGCGCGAGCACTCTATTGGCTCGAACTGCCTCGCACGCTAAACGATGATGCACAAAAAGGACTTCAAGCGTATCGATTTGCAATGGAGTCTGTGCTTCAAGAAGTTCTGAGGAAGGATCCCAATCACGTCGGCGCCTTGCATTATCGAGTTCATAACTGGGATAGTCGCGAAGGCAAATATGCTCTCGATAGTTGTCTAAGACTGAGCGATGTCGCGCCGAATTCTGGGCATTTGCAACATATGCCAGGACACGTGCTCAGTGGAATTGGACTGTGGCACGAAGCGGCCATCGCGATGGATTCCGCGACGCGTGTGGAAAAGGAATACATGTATAGGAATATGATTCGTCCCGACCAAAATTGGAACTATATGCACAACTTAAACTATTTGTGCTTTATCCAAGAACAGCTTGGCATGTACGATGCCGCGATGGTTGGAGTCCAGCAAATGGGAGCCGGGCCGCAAGCAATCGAAGGTCCCGCCCTGCTCGCCAATATGCAGGTCAATCTTGCTGCATTGAGATTGCTGATCAAGGCGGAAAGATGGATTGATTTGTTGGATGCCCATTCGAGTTTATTTAATTGGAATCAATCGAATCCGATCGATCGATTTCTTAAGGGATACGGGAAAACACACGCTCTGATTGCGACAGGAAAACTGGACGAAGCAGAAAAGAAATTGCAACAACTGAAAGATCCGTCGGCTGCAAGTGTGGAAGAAAGTCGATTCGGAAGAAACAAGCCAGCTGATTCCTTGAAAGATGAGAAAAAGAAAGACGCCGCACCGACAGCAGGCCCACCGGCAGAGTTGATCGAAAAGTTCTTGGGGAATTCGATCAAGTTACAGGAATTGGAAGGCAAGCTGCTTCTGGCTCAAGGAAATCACTTGGACGGCATCGAAAAGCTCACTGCCGCAGCAAAGGCTCAGGCGGAAAACTGGATGAACGACCCACCGACTCATCCCATGTTTTTGTACAACACATTGGGTGACGCTTACTTGGAAGGTGGCAGTCCGCAATTGGCGATACCCGCCTATCAAAAAACGCTGGAAACGATCGCGAACGATGGAATTGCATTGAGCGGACTCGTGCGGGCTCATGCCGCACTTGGCGAAGTAGAGGAAGCTCGCGCTTCAATGGCAAAGCTGAATGCAGTCTGGTCCGAAGCAGACCAACCGAACCGCCGCTTAAAATTAGCACTTGCAACCGGCGTTAAGGCAAAAGCAAAACTTGGAGCGGAAATCGTCGAACGAAGTTTCAAAAAGGAGGTGCTTGATAAAAAAGGGCACAGCCTGTGGACGCCTCCGATGGCTCCCTCATTCAGTGCATTGGATTCTTCTGGCCATATC